>DATFFY010000161.1:0-6000 GCA_035249805.1 Acidimicrobiales bacterium
AAGCGCTCGGCCTCGCCCGGGTCGTCGGTGAGGCGCACGAGCGCCTGGGCGCTGCGGGCGATCGTGGCCGGGTCTCGGCCGATGCGCTCGCAACGCCGATCGAGCACGGCGCCCCGCTCGGCGATCGTGCCGGCCAGGCCCCACATGTTCCACTCGTCCGCGTAGCGGGCCACGAGGCCCAGCATGCGGTCGCCCTTGCCCCCGACGAGGATCGGCAGCGGCTGCTGCACCGGCTTCGGCTCGGCGATCGCGTCGGTCACCGCGTAGTGCGCGCCGATCACGCTCGTCGTCGGCGCGCGGAGCAGCCCGAGGAGCACCTGGCAGGCCTCGTCGAAGCGCTCGAGCCGCTCCCCGGGGGGACCGAGCCGGATCCCGTACTGGTCGTGCTCGTTCTGCTGCCAGCCGGTGCCGATCCCGAGGAGGAGCCGCCCGCCGCTGGCGTGGTCGACCGTCGCCGCCCACTTCGCGAGGACCGCCGGGTGGCGGTACGTCATGCCCAGCACGAGCGTGCCGAGCCGCACGCGGGAGGTCGCCGTGGCGAGCGCGCCGAGCGTCGCCGTCGCCTCGAGCGTGGGGCTCTCGGCCGGGCCGAAGCTCACGCCGTCGCCCATGAAGTGGTCGGCCACGTACACGCCGTCCCACCCGGTCTCCTCCGCGTGCTGCGCCACCTCCAGGACGTCCGCCCACGGCTGCTGCAGGTTCGGCCAGATCGAGAACCGCACGAGCCCAAGTTATGGCGACTGCGGAGCGATGCATGGCACGCCCCTCGACGGCCTGGCATCGTCGCTCGCTGCGTCCTCGGACGTCGCCATTAGGTCGCGGGCTAGTGGCGAGTCCTGCGTCCTTGCGGGCGACGCGCCAGTCCGCCGATGTGCGCACCGGCATCACTCCGCAGTCGCCTATGGCAGGAGGGTGGCGCGCTCCTCGGGGGTCGGCAGGGCGCAGACGTCCTTGCGGCCGAACAGCCGGTACCGCTGGGAGGTGAAGGCCCGGTAGCCGAGGTCCCGCAGCGGCGTGGGCACCAGCGCGAGGAGGCGGGCCCACCACGGGCGGCTGCCGGTCAGGTCCAGGGCCCGCAGGATGCCGTCGGTCCGCAGGGTCACCCGCAGGCCCGCCGGCTCGCCGGCGGCGGGCTCGGCGAGGACGAACGTGTCGACGTCACGGGGGACGTCGGGCCGGGCCTCCCGCAGCTCGTCCGCGGTCGTCCCCTGGAGCGATGCGTAGTGGAGCTCGTGGCGGTCGTCGCGGTCGAGCAGGTAGCGGACCGACCGATCGCAGATGTTGCATTCGCCGTCGAAGAAGGCGACCGGCCCGGGCAGCTCCACGGTCACCTGCTACCCGGCTACGAGCGGATCTCAGCCACGACGTGGTCGATGCACCGGGTGAGGGCGACGACGTCGTCGGGCTCGATGGCGGGGAACAGCGCGATGCGGAGCTGGTTGCGGCCGAGCTTCCGGTAGCTCTCCGTGTCGACGATCCCGTTGGCCCGCAGCACCTGCGACACCGTGATGGCGTCGACCACCGACTCGTCGAGGTCGATCGTCGCGACGACGTGGCTGCGCTGGGCCGGGTCCTTCACGAAGGGCGCGGCGTACGCCGTGCGCTCGGCCCAGCCGTAGATCGCCTCGGCCGAGCGGTCGCAGCGGCCGGCCGCCCACGTGAGCCCGCCGTTCTGGTTGATCCAGTCGACCTGCTGGTTGGCCAGGAAGATCGTGGCGAGGGCGGGCGTGTTGTAGGTCTGGTCCTTGCGGCTGTTCTCCAGGGCGATGCCGAGGTCCAGCGAGGCGGGCACCCAGCGGTCCGAGGCGGCGAGGCGCTCGATGCGCTCGACCGCGGCGGGCGACACGGCGGCCAGCCAGAGCCCGCCGTCGCTGGCGAGGCACTTCTGGGGGGCGAAGTAGTAGACGTCCACCTCGGCTGCGTCGAACCGCAGCCCGCCCGCCGCCGACGTGGCGTCGACGAGGACGAGGCCGTCGGCCCCGTGCGGGCGCTCGAGGGGCATCGCCACGCCGGTCGACGTCTCGTTGTGCGTGAGGCAGTACGCGTCGACGTCGGGGTCGGGCACCGGCAGCGGGTGCGTGCCGGGGTCGGCGAACAGGAACGACGGCTCCTCGAGGTGCGGCGCCGCGGCGGCCGCCTCCGCGAACTTCGACGAGAACTCGCCGAAGCGGAGGTGCTGGCTGCGACGGTCGATCAGGCCGAACACCGCGGCGTCCCAGAACGCGGTGGTCCCGCCGTTGCCCAGCAGGACCTCGTACCCGTCGGGGAGGGCGAAGAGCTCGGCCAGGCCGTTGCGCAGCGCGCCGACCTCGAACTGCACCCGGGCCTGGCGGTGCGAGGTGCCGAGGTAGTCGCGGGAGGCCGCCAGGAGCGCCTCGACCGCCTCCGGCCGCACCTTGGAGGGCCCGCACCCGAAGCGCCCGTCACCGGGGAGGAGGTCGGCGGGGATCGTGATCTGGGGGGTGGGTGCGGGGGTCACCGTGCAATGATCGCGGACCGGACGAGCAAGGAGCGAGACCGTTGGCCACCCCCCGAACCGAGGCCCGCGTCAGCCGCCGGATCGCCGCGATCGCCGAGTCGGCGACGCTCGCCGTGGACGCCAAGGCGAAGGCCCTGAAGGCGGCCGGGGAGCCCGTCATCGGGTTCGGGGCGGGCGAGCCGGACTTCCCGACGCCGGCGCACATCGTGGAGGCCGCGGTCGAGGCGGCCCGTGACCCGAGGAACCACAAGTACACGCCCGCGGGCGGCCTGCCCGAGCTGAAGGACGCCGTCGTCGCCAAGACCCGGCGGGACTCCGGCCTCGAGGTCACCGCGTCGGGTGTGCTCGTCACCAACGGCGGCAAGCACGCGGTCTACAACGCCTTCGCCGCCCTCCTCGACCCGGGCGACGAGGTGCTGCTCCCCGCGCCCTACTGGACGACCTACCCCGAGCCGATCGCCCTGTCGGGCGGCGTGCCGGTCGTGATCCCCACCGACGAGACCACCGGCTTCCGGGTCACGGTCGAGCAGCTCGAGGCCGCCACCACCGAGCGCACGAAGGTGCTGCTGTTCGTCTCGCCGTCGAACCCGACCGGAGCGGTGTACCCGCCCGAGGAGGTCGAGGCCATCGGGCGGTGGGCGGTCGACAAGGGCGTCTGGGTCGTCACCGACGAGATCTACGAGCACCTCACCTACGGCGACCACCGGCACGTCTCCATGCCGGTCGTGGTCCCCGAGCTGCAGGAGCGCTGCGTCGTCCTGAACGGCGTGGCCAAGACCTACGCGATGACCGGCTGGCGGGTGGGCTGGATGCTCGGGCCCGACGACGTCGTCAAGGCGGCCACCAACCTGCAGAGCCACCAGACGTCCAACGTCGCCAACGTGAGCCAGCGCGCCGCGATCGCGGCGCTCTCCGGCGACCTCGACGCGGTGGCCGAGATGCGCACGGCCTTCGAGCGTCGGGGCCGGCTCATGCACCAGCTGCTCACGGGCATCGAGGGCGTCACCGCCCTCGAGCCGCAGGGGGCGTTCTACGGGTTCCCGAACCTGTCCGCGTACCTCGACCGGACCATCCGCGGCCGCACCGCCAAGACGACCGTGGAGCTGTGCGAGCTGCTGCTCGACGAGGCCAAGGTGGCGATCGTGCCCGGCGAGGCCTTCGACGCGCCCGGCTACGCGCGCCTCAGCTACGCCCTCGGCGACGACGACCTCGGCGAGGGCTGCCGCCGCATCGCCGACCTCTTCGCAGAGGCGGGGTGAGCCCGCAGCCGGAGCTGTCGTACGGCTCGTGGCCGACACCGGTCACCAGCGAGCTGGTCGTCCGGTCCGCCCACCTGCCCAACCAGGTGCGCCTCGACGGCGACGACGTCTGGTGGTCCGAGGCCCGGCCGGAGGAGGGTGGGCGCTACGCCGTCCTCCGACGGGACGCCGAAGGCGGGGTCGAGGAGGTGCTCCCGGAGCCGTGGAACGCCCGGTCGGGCGTGCACGAGTACGGCGGGGGAGCGTGGTGGGTGCGCGACGGCGTGCTCTGGTTCGTCGACTGGACGACGCAGCGCCTCCACCGCGTGGACCCGGGCGGCGAACCCGTCCCGCTCACGCCCGAGCCCGAGGTGCCGCGCGGCCTCCGGTACGCCGACGGCGACGTGTCACCGGACGGCCGGACGCTGCTGTGCGTGCGGGAGGAGCACCGGCCGGACGGCACCGTGCTGAACACGATCGTCTGGCTCGACGCCGTGGAGGCGAGCGACCCGGCGATCGTCGTCGAGGGACCGGACTTCGTGAGCGACCCCCGCTGGCGCGCGGACGGCGACGCCTTCTGCTGGCTCGAGTGGGATCAGCCGGACATGCCCTGGGACGCGACGCGCCTCGTGGTCGACGACGAGGGCGTCCGCCGCACCGTCGCCGGGGGCGAGCAGCGGGAGTCGATCTGCCAGCCCCTGTGGGCATCGGACGGCTCGCTCTGGTTCGCGAGCGACCGCAGCGGCTTCTGGAGCCTGCACCGCTGGTCGTCCACCGGCGGCGTCGAGCCCGTGCTGGACCTCCAGCGCGACATCGGGTTCCCGCAGTGGGTGTTCGGCGAGCGGTGCTTCGGGTTCCTCGACGACGGCCGGATCGTGGTCACGTACGTCGACGGCGGCATGGACCGTCTCGCGGTCCGGGAGGCCGCCGGGCCGGTGCGGGACCTCGAGCTGGGCATCACGGCCGTGTCCTCGCTCGAGGCGCGGGGCGACCGCGTCGTCCTGGTGGCGGCGTCGCCCACCGTCGAGACCCACGTCGCCGGCTTCCGCCTGCCGGCCGACGAGCTGGTGACGCCGGTCGTGGAGCGCGTCGTCCCCGCCCGCGACCTCGGGCTCGAGCCGTCCTGGTGGAGCGTGCCCGAGGGCATCGAGTTCCCGACCGCCGGGGGAGGGACGGCCTACGCGCTCTGGTACCCGCCCACGAACCCGGAGGTGACGGCGCCCGCGGAGGAGCGACCGCCGCTCCTGGTGTTCATCCACGGCGGACCGACCGCCGCCGCGCGCCCGATGCTGCGCCTCAGCACCCAGTACTGGACGTCCCGCGGCTTCGCGGTGGTGGACGTCAACTACCGCGGCTCGACCGGCTACGGGCGCGCCTTCCGCGACCTGCTCCAGGGCCAGTGGGGCGTGGCCGACGTCGAGGACTGCGTGGCCGTCGCCCGCCACCTCGCGGATCGCGGCCTCGTCGACCCGGACCGGCTCCTGATCCGCGGCGGTTCGGCCGGGGGCTTCACGACCCTCGCCGCGCTGGCCTTCCACGACGTCTTCGCGGCGGGGGCCAGCCACTACGGCGTCGCCGACCTCGGGCTCCTCGCCGCGGAGACGCACAAGTTCGAGGCCCGCTACCTGGACGGCCTCGTCGGCCCGTGGCCGGAGGCGAGGGCCACCTACGACGCCCGCTCGCCGATCCACCACCTCGAGGGGATCGACCGGCCGCTGGCCGTGTTCCAGGGCGACGAGGACGCGATCGTCCCGCCCGACCAGGCCGAGCTGATCGTCGACGGCCTCCGGACCCGCGGCATCCCGGTCGCCTACGTGCTGTTCGAGGGCGAGGGCCACGGCTTCCGCAAGGCCGACAACATCCGCGCCTCGCTCGACGGCGAGCTCTCCTTCTACGCCCAGGTCCTCGGCTTCGCCCTGCCCCCCGACGAGGGCATCGAGCCCATCAAGCTCGCCTGACCCCCCCACCCACCCCCGGTTCTCGCGACGTTCCGGGCACAGATGCGTGCGCTGAGCGTCGCGGGTTCGGGGCGGTTGCTGGTTCTCGCGACGCCGGGCGTACGGATCTGTGTGCCGGGCGTCGCGAGTTCGGTCAGTCGACGCGGCCGAGGAGCAGGGGCGGGGGCGACATGGGGTCGGGACCGATCTCGAACGCGCCCTCCAGCGCGTCGAGCGCGCGGGGGAGGCGGGTCGGGTCGTCGACGTGCAGCTCGAGGAGCGGCTGGCCCGCGGTGACGGTGTCGCCCACCGCGGCGCGCCACACGACCCCCGCCGACGGGGAGAC
>DATFFY010000162.1:0-4673 GCA_035249805.1 Acidimicrobiales bacterium
GGGTCGACGGGCCCGAGGAGCTGACCGGGAACGCCGTTCGGGTCAAGCCCGACGAGGTCGACGTCGGCCGTCTCACCGACCTCGACCGGGACACGGCCTTCCGCGAGCGGACGTACTACTCGTGGTCGCTCGGCTTCATCCAGCTCCACGGCCTGGTGTACGGACTGGCCGCGCTGGTCGTGTGCGCCGGCCTGCACCCCCGCGGCGTGCGGTCCGGCCTGCGCCTGGCCGCCCTCGGACTCGCCGCGTTCCCCCTGGCCACGTTCATGTTCCGCATGCTGCCCGACGGCGCGGAGCTCGGCGACGGGGCGATCTGGCTGGTGCTCCTCCTCGACGCGGCGATCGCGGTCGGCGCGTCGCGCCTGCGCCGCACGCCGCTGTCACCGATGCTCGCCATCCTGGGCGCCACGCTCGCCGTGATCCTCGTCGACGCCAGCTCGGGCACCGCCCTGCACGTGAACAGCTGGCTCGGGTACTCGCTGCACGGTGGGGGGCGCTTCTACGGGATCCCCAACACCACCTATGCCGTGCTGGCCGCGGCCGGCCTGCTCGTCGCCGCGACGCTCGTCCACTACGGGCGGCACCGTCAGGAGGCCGTGCTCGCCGGCGGGCTCCTGCTCGCGCTCGTGGCCGTCATCGACGGCGCCCCCAGCCTCGGTGGCGATGTCGGCGGCATCGTCTCGCTCGTGCCGGTCTTCGCGGTCGTGGTCCTCGCGCTCTCCGAGCGGCGGCTCCGCCCGCGCACGCTCGTCCTGGTCGGCGCGGCCACGGCCGTGGCGCTCGCCATCGCCATCGGCATCGACCTGCTCCGGCCGCCCGACGCCCGCACCCACCTCGGGCGGTGGGCCGCCGACGTGGCGGACGACGGGATCGGGACCGTGTGGGACACGTTCAGCCGGAAGCAGCGGGCCAACTTCCGGATCCTGCGCGCCTCGATCTGGGCGTGGATGCTCCCGATCACCGTCGGCTTCCTCGGCGCGGTGCTCTGGACCCGCCGGCGCCGTGACGCGATCCTGCCGCCGCGCTCGCCGATCGCGATCGGGGTCCTCGGGACGGTGGCCGGGTCCGTCGTCGGCTTCCTGGCCAACGACTCCGGCCCGATCGTCCTCGGGCTCTTCGCGAGCGTGCTCCTCCCCGTGGTCCTGCTGCTCGCCCTCGACGAGCCGCGGCCCGACGAGCCGCCGCCCGATCCGGCTGCCCCCGACCCGGCGGCCGGGCGTGAGCCCGGGCACGAGCGCGCCCTGGTCGAGCCCGAACCCGTGCTCAGCTCCCGATGAGCGAGCGACAGCGAGCGACCCAGCAACACAGGCATCCCGGAGCTGCGAAGCAGATCCGCAGCTCATCGAGCCGACGACGATCGACCGCGGGGCTCACTCGATGAGCGAGGCCATCGGGCTGGCCGGGGGGTGCGGTGTCGCCGTCGTGCTCTGGCTCGCGCTGCGGGCCACGTTCACCGCGCCGCTCTTCACCCGCCGCAACCACCGAGGGGTCGACGTTCCCGTGGCCGCGGGGGTCGTGCTGAGCCTGGCGGTCCTCGCGCTGGCCGCCGTGGAGCAGGGCCTCGTCGGGCTCGGCGTCGACCAGGACGAGCTGGTGGTCGGCGGCACCATGCTCGTGGTCGCGCTGGGCTTCGGGCTCCTCGGCCTCCTCGACGACCTCGCCGAGACCGGGGAGGACAAGGGCTTCGCGGGGCACCTGCGCGCGCTGCGGGCGGGCCGGCTCACGACCGGCGGCGTGAAGCTGCTCGGCGGCGGGGCGCTGGCCCTCGTGGTGACCGGTCGGCTCGACGCGGACGAGCCCGTCCGGCTCGTGGTCGACGCGCTCCTCGTCGCCCTCGCCGCCAACCTCGGGAACCTCTTCGATCGGGCCCCTGGCCGGACCATCAAGGTGGGGGCGGTCGCGGGTGGCCTCCTGCTGGTGACGCACCTCGATCCGAGTCCGCCCGGGCTGGCGGTGGTGCTCGGCGCGGCCCTCGGGCTCCTCTGGTTCGACCTCGGGGAGCAGCTGATGCTCGGCGACTCGGGTGCCAACGTGCTCGGCGCGGCCATCGGGGTGAGCGCGGTCGTCGCGTGCTCCCCGGAGGTGCGCGTCGCCCTGCTCGTGCTCGTCGCCGCGCTCAACCTCGCCAGCGAGCGGATCTCGTTCTCGACCGTGATCGACCGGGTCCCGCCGCTCCGCGCCCTGGACCGGCTCGGCCGTCGGGGCTAGGGACCCTGCGTGACCGGGTCCGTCGGGGCCGGTGGTCCGACCCGGCTGCAGCGGAGGGTCGTCCTCGGCACCCTCGGGCTGCTCCTGCTGACCGGTCTCGTCGGGGTGGAGGCCTGGCCCCTCAGCGCGTGGCGGCTGTTCAGCGAGCCCCGGCGAGCGGAGCTGGGCGGCTTCGTGCTGGAGGCCCGCAACGCCGACGGGGCCGGCGAGCGAGTCAGCCTGTCGCAGCTGCCGTTGGGCTTCCGCTTCGCCGGCCGGGCCCTGGAGGACCTCGGGCCGCGACCGTCGGCCCGGGGTGCCGAGCTGTGCGGGGCGCTGCTCGACGCCGTCCGCGCCGAGCGGCCCGGCACGACGCAGCTCGACGTCGTGCGCGTCCGTCACCGGCTCGTCGAAGGGGGGAGACGCGGCTCGGTGGAGGTGGCGGCGGACGTCGTCCTCACGTGCGGGTCCGGGCCATGACGTGGCCGGAGCGCATCGACGAGGTGCTCTTCGGTCCCGAGACGGGCCGGCGCCTCGTCCTCGTGCGCACGGGCCTGCTCGTGCTGGTGGGCGCGCGGATCGCGCTCGGGCCCTACCGGGACCTCGCGGGCACCCCCGACGCGCTCTTCGAGCCCGCGGGCGTGCTCTGGTGGATCGACCGCATGCCATCGAGCACAGCGATCGCCGCGATCCAGGTGGTCGGCGCGTGCGCCGTGGCGGGGGCGCTCGCCTGGCCCCGGCGCTCGCGCCTCCCCGCGATCCTGGGCTGGGTCTGCCTGCTCGTGCTGGCCGGCCTGCGGGGCAGCCGGGGCAAGGTCCTGCACAACGACCTCCTGCTCCTCTGGGTCGTCGTGCCGTTCCTCGCCGCGCCGCTCGAGGCCCGCTGGGGGGACCGCACGCCGAGTCGGGCCTGGGGGTGGCCCGTGCGCTCGGGCGCGGCCGTCGCGGCGATCGTCTACGCGCTGTCCGGGTTCCACAAGCTCGTGACGACCGGGATCGACTGGGCCCTCGGCGACAACATCCGGAACGTGCTGCTGTGGGGGAGCCCGGCCAGCCCGCGGTGGGAGTCGCTGAGCACCTGGGTGGCCGACCACGCGCTCGCGTACCGCGGCATCGGCCTCGTGATGCTGGCCGTCGAGCTGACGTTCCCGCTGGTCCTCCTGTGGCGCCGGCTGCAGCCCTGGTACGCGCTGGCCGCAGTCGGCCTGCACGTGGCGACCTACGCCCTCCTCGGCTTGGACTACTGGGCCTGGGCGGCGGTGGCCGGCCTGCTGTTCGTGGACTGGCCGAACACGACGCCGGCGTTGCGCAGGAGGGCCTCGAAGGGATCGCCCAGGGTCGCGACGTAGCTGCGGCTCAGGTGGTTGTCGTCCCGGTGGACCACGACGTCGTCGGCCATCGCCCGGCAGCGGCCGTCGGGGCAGGCGAGCGGGGTGAGGTCGATCGTGACCACCTCGGGCACGGCCGACGGGAGCGTCCGGATGAGCTCGTTGAACGAGCGGACCCGCCGGTCGACCGAGACCGGCCAGTCGCAGGCCCGCGTGGAGAGACCGTGCTCGGCGAGGCAGGCCGGCACCCGCTCGGGCAGGGTCGGCAGGATCTCGGACACCACGACCACCCCGGAGCCCGCCGTCAGCCAGCCGAGGCTCCGGACGAGCCCGTCCCGCCAGACCGCCCGGTGCTCGTCGTCGCGGGGGAGGAGGTACCGGTCGCCGTCCTTGATGCCGAGGATGTGCGAGCGGGTGCTGGCGAGGACCACGTCGGGGTCCAGCTCGGCCACGGCGCGGCGGTAGAGGTTGGCCCGCCACTCGGAGCAGTCGTGGTCCGGCACCTTCGAGCCGTCGATGTCGTCGAGGTGGTACACGAGGACGTCGTTGACCGGGCACCCGCCCCGCGTCACCCGGTAGACGGTCAGGTCGTACCGCTCGGCGACGTGCTCGACGGCGGGCAGCCACATCTGGGCGTGCGAGTCGCCCACGAGGAGGATCGAGCGGTCGCCGCCCTCCCGCCACGTGCACACTCGGGCGTCGTCGGGCGCGGGCCAGTCCCGCGGGAAGTACGGGCACGGGCCGGGTGCGGACAGGTCGCGGACCGCGGCCAGCGCGATGCGCTCGTCCCGGTCCGACGGCAGGAGCCGTTCCGCGGCCGGGACGGCCACCACCCCGGTCAGGACCAGGCCGGCCACGACCACGGCGACCGGCCGTGCCCCGGGCGCGAGCCGGAAGCGGATGGGCCGCTCGAAGGCGAGGTACGACGCGACGGCGAAGCCGCCCATCGCGGCGAACATCGCCGGGCGGTCGTCGATCCACTCCCGCTGCCAGCGCACGGCGAGGAGCGGCGCGAGGACGAGCACCGGCCAGTGCCACAGGTAGAGGCTGTACGACACGCGTCCCACGGCCGCCGGGGCGGGTGCGCCCAGGACGCGGTGCACGGGACCCGGCGGCCCGAGCTCCAGCGCGGCGAGCACCAGGGCCGTGCCGGCGGTC
>DATFFY010000163.1:0-4238 GCA_035249805.1 Acidimicrobiales bacterium
GGTGCTCGCGGCCGCACTCCTGCACGACGTCGGCAAGACGCGGGTGGGCCTGCGCACGCCCGGACGGGTGGTGGCGACGCTCGTCGGCATGGCACGGGGCCGCGAGCGCACGGCGGCGGGGGAGGGGCGCATCGCCCGCTACCTCCGTCACGACGCCATCGGCGCCGCGCTGCTCGAGGAGGCCGGCAGCGACCCACTCACCGTCGCCTGGACCCGCGAGCACCACCTGCCCCCCGATCGGTGGAGCGTCCCCCGCGCCCTCGGCGACGCCCTGAAGGCCGCGGATGACGACTGAGCTGATGCCTGCTCCGGTCGCGGGCGCCTTCGGCGCTGGGCTCGCCTCCGCAGGTGTCTCCGCGCGGGTCGGCGAAGCCGCCCGGCTCCGACCTCGCTGGACCGTCAGGCTCTCGGGAGGAGGCCCATCGCGGCCATGGCGCGCGCGAGGGTGACCGACGCGATGGCCTGGGCCTTGTCGGCGCCCCGGGCGATGATCCGGTCCACCTCGGCGGGATCGGCGGACAGCTCTGCGTAGCGGGCCTGGAACGGGCGCAGCGACTCCACCACCGCCTCCGCGGTGGCGGCCTTGAGCGGTCCGTACTGCTCGTAGCCCTTCGCCGCGTCGGCCGGGTCGGCCCCCGTCAGCGCGCCGAGGATCTCGAGCAGGTTGGCCACCCCCGGCTTGGTGACCGGGTCGTAGCGGACGTCGCCGTCGTTGTCGGTGACGGCCCGCTTGATCTTCTTGGTGATCGTGTCGGGCGGGTCGAGCAGCAGCACCGTGCCCTGCGGCGAGTCGACCGACTTCGACATCTTGCGCGTCGGCTCCTGGAGGTCCATGACCCGGGCCGCCACGGTGGGGATCGCGTGCTCGGGCACCACGAACGTCTCGCCGTACCGTGAGTTGAAGCGGACGGCCACGTCTCGGGCCAGCTCGACGTGCTGGCGCTGGTCGTCGCCCACGGGCACCCGATCGGTGTCGTACAGCAGGATGTCCGCGGCCTGGAGGGCCGGGTAGGTGAAGAGGCCGGCGGAGGTGAACTGGGCCCGTTCGCCCTTCTCCTTGAACTGGGTCATCCGGCTGAGCTCGCCGTACGAGGCCGTGCACTCCATGAGCCAGCACAGCTGCGCGTGCTCCGGCACCTGGCTCTGCACGAACAGGGTGCAGACCTCGGGGTCCAGGCCCGCCGCGGCGAGGAGGACCACGACGTCCCGGGTCCGCCGGCGCAGCTCCTCGGGGTCCTGGGGGAGCGTCACGGCGTGGAGGTCGACCACGCAGTAGAAGGCGTCGTAGGCGTGCTGGTCCTCGACCCAGCGGCGGATCGCCCCCAGGTAGCTCCCGAGGTGCAGGTCGCCCGTGGGCTGGATGCCGGAGAAGACGCGGGGCACGGCGGGATGGTACGTGCTCCCGGAACGACACCGATGTGATTAGGCTTGTCCCGATGGCCTACGAGGTGACCACCCCGGTCTTCGAGGGTCCCTTCGACCTGCTCCTGCACCTGATCCTGCGGGAGCAGGTGGATCTCTACGAGGTGTCGCTCACCCGGATCGTCGATGCCTACCTCCAGGAGCTGGAGGCGCTGGACTCGCTGAACCTCGAGATGGCGACGGAGTTCCTGCTCATCGCGGCCACCCTCATCGAGCTGAAGACCCGGCGCCTCCTGCCGGGGTCCGACGACCTCGACCTCGACGAGGAGCTGGCCCTCTGGTCCGAGCGGGACCTGCTCCTCACCCGTCTGGTCGAGTGCAAGACCTTCAAGGACGCCGCCGCCGCCCTCGAGGGCCTCGCCCGGGAGGCGGGCCGCTCCTTCCCCCGGTGCACCGGGCCCGACGAGCGCTTCGTCGAGCTCACCCCCGACGTCCTCGCCGGGGTCACGCCCGACGAGCTCGGCCGGGCCTTCCTCCGAGCCGTCAGCCCCAAGCCCGTCCCTCGGATCGACCTCGACCACGTCGCCCCCATCCGCGCCTCGGTCAACGACGCCGTGCTCGAGCTCCTGGAGGAGCTCCCGATCGCGGGCACGATCACCTTCCACGAGCTCACCGGCGACCTCGTCGAGCGGCTGGCGGTGGTCGTGCGCTTCCTCGCCGTCCTCGAGCTGTACAAGCAGGGCTTCGTCGACCTGGACCAGGTCCGCAGCTTCGGCGAGATCCGGATCGTGTGGCTCGGGCGCGACCGCTCCGAGCTCGAAGAGCTGACGCCGGCCGACGCGTACGATGGCTGACCCGAACCCGGAGGTCCGACGGGCGCTCGAGGCGATCCTCATGGTCGCCGAGCAGCCCGTGGAGCCCCAGCTGCTGGCGCAGCTGCTCGAGGTGCCCCACGGCCAGATCACCGACCTGTGCCGCGCCCTCGCCGCGGAGTACGAGGCGGAGGGCCGCGGGTTCGTGCTCGTCAACGTCGCCGGAGGCTGGCGCTTCCAGAGCCACGCGGACCTGGCGCCGTACGTCGAGCGCTTCCTGCTCGAGGGGCAGTCGGCTCGGCTGTCGGCCGCCGCTCTGGAGACGCTCGCCATCGTCGCCTACAAGCAGCCCGTGTCGCGCGCGCAGGTCGCGGCCATCCGCGGCGTGAACGTCGATGGCGTGATGCGCACGCTCCAGCTCCGCGGGTTCATCGAGGAGATCGCCAAGGACCCGGGTCCCGGTCTGGCCTCCCTGTTCGGCACCACGCCGCTCTTCCTCGAGCGCTTGGGGCTCGACAGCCTCGACGGCCTGCCGGCGCTCAGCGACTTCGTCCCCGGCGCCGACGTCGTCGAGCAGCTCGAGGAAGGGCTCCGGCCCGAGCCCGGGCCGACCCTGTCCGAGCGGCTGGACGAGATCGAGTCGACCGAGCCCCGCGCGCTGCCCTCGCTCGACGACGACGAGGACTAGGCGCGTGGCCCGCGAGGGCGGCGACACCGACGACGAGGGCATCCGGCTGCAGAAGGTCCTGGCCCAGGCCGGGCTCGGGAGCCGCCGCACCTCGGACGAGCTGATCGAGCGGGGCCGCGTGCGCGTGAACGGCGAGGTGGCGCGGCCCGGCCAGCGCGTCGACCCCGAGGCCGACGTCATCGAGGTCGACGGCGCGCAGATCGGCGTGAAGGCCGGGCTGGTGCACCTCCTGTTGAACAAGCCCGCCGGGGTGATCACCACCGCGGCGGACCCGCAGGGCCGCCCGACCGTGCTCGACCTCGTGCCGACGGAGCCGAGGGTGTTCCCCGTGGGCCGGCTCGACGCCGACACGGAGGGGTTGCTCCTGCTCACGAACGACGGCGACCTCGCCCACCGGCTCACCCACCCCTCCTTCGCTGTCGAGAAGGAGTACCTCGCCGAGGTGGAGGGCGAGCCGTCGCGGGGCGCCCTCCGACGGCTGCGCGATGGCGTCGAGCTGGACGACGGCACCACCGCGCCGGCGAAGGTGGCCTCGCTCGGTGACCGCGTGCTGCGGATCACGATCCACGAGGGCCGCAACCGCCAGGTGCGCCGGATGTGCGAGGCCGTCGGCCACCCCGTCCGGCGGCTCGTGCGCACCCGGATCGGCCCGTTGGCCGAGCGCGACCTGGCGCCGGGGGAGTGGCGCGAGCTCACCCAGGACGAGGTGCGGGCCCTTGAACGGGCGGCCGTCGCGCGGCCCCGCCGGTAGACGGCTGGGGCGGCTGGCGCCGCGGGGGACCGGTAGCCTTCCAACTCGTGCCGCCGATGCTCCGAGCCCTCCGTGGTGCCACCACCGTCGAGGTGGACGAGGAGCAGCACGTCCACGAGCGCATCGTCGAGCTGCTCGAGCAGCTGTGCGAGCGAAACGGCATCCACCACGACGACGTGGTCAGCATCCTCTTCACGGCCACCGACGACGTGCACTCGACGTTCCCGGCGCTGGGCGCCCGCAAGGCCGGCTTCGGCGACGTGCCCCTCATCTGCGCGCGTGAGCTCGACGTCTCCTGGGGCACGCCGCTGTGCCTGCGGGTGATGGTCCACCTCTACACGGAGCGGGCCCGGGACGAGCTCCACCACATCTACCTCCACGGCGCGGTCGGCCTTCGGGACGACCTCCCCGAGTAGGCGAGCATCGTGAGCGCACGGCGTGCCGCAGTGGTCGGCACCGGGTTGATCGGCGGTTCCATCGGGCTCGCCCTGCGCCGCGCGGGCTGGCACGTGACCGGCCACGACGCGGACGAGCGCGCCGCCGCGACGGCGCTCGCCATGGGGGCGGTCGACGCGCTGGGCACCGACCCCGATGCCGTCGTCACCTTCGTCGCCACCCCCGTGCG
>DATFFY010000164.1:0-3847 GCA_035249805.1 Acidimicrobiales bacterium
CCACGGCCCAGGCCCACCACCAGGCGGCATCGGACGCGCTGGCCGAGGCGGCCGGTGGCATCACCCCCACGGTGCCCGCCGACATCGAGGCGACGGTGAACGAGGCGTTCGCCAAGGTCTCCGACGTTCCGGGCCTCGCCCGCCTTGCCCTCAGCCTGGAGCTCCAGGCGGCCGCGACCTACCTGGACGTGATCCCCAGGCTCACGACCGAGCCGGCGATCGCCCTGGCCGGGTCGATCATGCCGATCGAGCGCCAGCACGCGGCGATCCTGCACTACGTCCTGGGCGAGTACCCGGTCCCGGACACGTTCGCCACCACGGACGAGTCGCTCGCTCCCTGAGCCGTCCCGCCGGGGCCGTCGCCTACGTGATCCTCGGGCGACCGGCGATGGCGCCCAGGCCGTCGTAGGCGGCGTACTTGTAGGCCTCGCTGAGCGTCGGGACGTTGAAGGCCGAGTGGATGAAGTAGTCGAGCGTCCCCTTGAAGTGCATGACGGCTTGGCCCTGGTGGATCAGCTCGGTCGCCGCGTCGCCGAGGATGTGGACGCCGAGGAGGCGCAGGTCGTCACGCGCGAACACGAGCTTCACCAGCCCGTCGCGCGCACCCGCGATCGCGGCCCGGGTGTTGCCCGCGAACCGGGCCCGACCGACCGCGTGGGGGATGCCCTGGGCGATCGCCGCCTCCTCGGTCATCCCGAGCATGGCGGCCTCGGGGATGGAGTACACGCCGAAGGGCGGGAGCGGGTCGACCGTCCGCTTGAAGGGGATGTCGAAGGCCCAGCACACCGCGACGCGGGCCTGCTCCATCGAGACCGAGCCGAGGGCCGGAGGGCCGAGGACGTCGCCGGCCGCGTAGATCCCGGGCGCGGTCGTGCGGTAGTGGTCGTCGACGACCACCCGGCCCCGCTCGTCGGTCTCGACCCCGGCCTCGGCGAGGCCGAGGTCGTCGGTGTTGCCGTGCCGCCCGGCGGCGAAGACGACCTTCTCCGGCCGGAGCACCTCGCCGCCGGCCAGCCGGACCTCGAGCCCCTCGGCCCCTCGCACCACCGCGGGATGTCCGGCGTCGTGGACGACCCGCATGCCATCGGCTCGGAAGGTCTCAGCGAGCAGCTCGGAGATCTCGCCGTCCATGAAGGGCAGCAGCCGCGGCCCGCTGTCGACGAGCACGACCTCGGCGCCGAGCGCCATGAAGATCGACGCGAACTCGCAGCCCACGGCACCGCCGCCGATCACCACCAGGTGCTTCGACGGCTGATCGAGGCGGGCGGCGGCATCGGAGTCGAGGACGTCCGGGTCGTCGAAGGGCACCTCGGCCGGATGGAGCGGTCGTGACCCGGTGGCGAGCACGATCACCTCGGCCTCCAGGACCCGCTCGTCCCGGCTCGGTCCCCGGACGAGCACGGTGCGGTCGGGTCCGAGGCGGGCGTCACCGTGGAGCACGTCCACGCCGTGCCGGCGCATGTTCTCGGCCGCGCTGCCGGACATCTGGCCCTCGACCTGGTCGGTCCGCGAGCGCAGGCGGGCCACGGCCGCCTGGGGCGTGAGGTCCGGGCCGGCGTCGTAGATGTCACGGCGCTTGAAGCCGGTCAGGTAGAGGGCGGCCTCCCGCATGGTCTTGCTCGAGACGGCGCCGCCGACCATCGTGCCGCCGAGCCGGGGGAGGCGCTCCACGATGGCGACCCGCTTGCCCAGGTACGCCGCCTGTGCGGCCGCCTTCTCGCCCGCCGGACCGCCGCCGACCACGACGAGGTCGTACCGGTCGGCCTGGCCCATGCCGCACTGTGCCTCCATCTCCGCTCCACGGCAACCGACCACCGTCCGTGACAGCCCGGTTGCGCAGCGGCCCGAAGCACGGGATGCTCGTCGTGACGTCGCAGCGACCCGCGCTCGGCGGAATGGGAGGACCCGATGTCGTTCGCTCCGCTGTGCCCGACCATCCGTGTGGCTCCCACGCAGGTGGCAGCCGACACCTGGATGATCCACTCGGTGCAGGAAGCCCTCGGGCAGCCGTTGTTCGTCTACCTGAACTCCCTGGTGATCAAGGGCGCCGAGCCGATGATCGTCGACACCGGCACCATCGCCAACCGACAGCAGTGGCTCGAGGACGTGTTCTCGCTCGTCGAGCCCGAGGACGTCCGCTGGATCTTCCTGTCCCACGACGACGTGGACCACACCGGGAACCTCGACGAGGCGTTGAGCGCCTGTCCGAACGCCAAGCTGGTGTGCAACTGGGCGATGGTCGAGCGGCACACGAACTGCTTCGACTTCCCGCTCGACCGCTGCCGGTGGGTCATGGACGGCGAGAAGCTCGACATCGGCGACCGCACCCTCCTCGCGCTCCGGCCGCCCGTCTACGACTCGCCCACGACCCGCGGGCTGTTCGACCCGACGACCGGGCTCTACTGGTCGGCCGACACGTTCGCCACACCCCTGCCCGACCCGGGCGCGGGGATCGGGGACCTCGACAAGGAGTTCTGGGAGTTCGGCCTCGCCCTGTTCGCCCTCGGCGCCGTGAGCCCGTGGCTGTCCCTGGTCGATCCCGTGAAGTACGGGAAGTACGTCGACGGCGTGCAGGACCTCGACATCACCACCGTGGCCGGCTGCCACACCCCGGTGATCGAGGGACCGTTCATCGAGCAGGCCTTCTCCCGGATCCGCGAGCTGCCGGTGATCGATCCGCCGCCGATGCCGGACCAGTCGGTGCTCGACGAGATCGTCGCCGCCACCGCCCAGCCGCAGAGCTGAACGGCACGGCTCCGCTGGGGCGGGGACCGTACCCGATGGTATGGTTCGCCCCGCATGGCGCGTCCCTCCGCCAACCGCAGCACCGCCCGCCTCGCCGCCGAGGACTGGGTGCGCGCCGCCTTGGACGTGATGGTCGAGGAGGGGATCGGCGGCGTGAAGATCCAACGCCTCTGCGACCGGCTCGGGGTCACCAAGGGCAGCTTCTACTGGCACTTCGCGGACCTCGACGCCTTCCTCGGTGAGGTGGCCCGGGTGTGGGCCGAGGACGGCACGCACCTGCCCGCCTCGCTCGACGAGGAGCCGGACCCGGATCGCCGCCTCCTCGAGTCGATGCGCCTGTTCGCCGACCCGCGCAACCGCAACCTGGCCCGCGCCATGCGCGACTGGGCCCAGAACGACGAGCGGGCGCGCGCGGCGATCCGCAGGGCGGACGAGCGCATCTTCGGGCACGTGAAGGCGGCCCTCGTCCGCCACGGCTTCGACGACGAGGACGCCGAGGTCCGGGCGAAGATCCTGTACTACTCCGGCGTGGGCTACGCCCACGTGGGCAACCTCGGCCGGCGGGACACCGCGGAGCGCCAGCTCATGAAGACCTGGGAGCTCCTCGCCCTCTAGCCTCCCGGCCCATGGCGAAGCAGGCGGAACCGACGGTCGTCGAGGTCGAGGAGCGGATCGCCGCCGATGCCTCCGAGCTCTACGGCCTCATCAGCGACGTGACGAACATGGGGCGCTGGAGCCCGGAGAACCATCGGTGCAGGTGGCTCGGCGGCGCCACGGGGCCGGCGGTGGGGGCCCGCTTCGCCGGTGCGAACAAGGACGGCTGGCGGCGCTGGTCGACCCGGTGCAGGGTCGTCGCCGCCGACGAGGGTCGGCGGTTCGCCTTCGACGTCCGCTTCGTCGGGATGCCCATCTCCCGCTGGACCTACGAGCTGGAGCCCGACGGTGCGACCACGAAGGTCGTGGAGCGCTGGGACGACCGGCGCTGGCGCCCGATGAGGAGCATCAGCAAGGTCGTGATGGGCGTCCCCGACCGACCCGGGCACAACCGGGCCGGGATGGAGGCCACCCTCGCCGCCCTGAAGGTGGCCGCCGAGGCCTGACC
>DATFFY010000165.1:0-3513 GCA_035249805.1 Acidimicrobiales bacterium
TGGCGGCGGATCGACCCTGGGCCTCGAACAGCTCGCCGACGGCCACCCGTGCATCGAGGGCCAGCGCGTCGGCCCAGCCCAGCCCGGCCAGCGCGTCGTCGAGCTCGGCGCCGCTGCTGCGGGCCGCGGCATCCTGCACGCCCTTGGCGAACAGGGCCCGCTCCTCGCGGTCCATCATCGGTCCGATCCGAGGTCGAGGAGGCGGCGGGCGACGATGTTGCGCTGGATCTCCGAGCTGCCGCCGTAGATCGACGCGGCCCGCGAGTACAGGTACTCGGACCGCCACCGCGCCGCGGCCGGGTCGTCGCCGAGGACCACCGCGTCGGCCAGCCCGTCGGCGGCCACGTCGAACACGGCCTGCTCGGCCGTGGCGATGAGGATCTTGTCGATCGAGGTCTCGGCCCCGAGGTCCTCACCGGCGTGCAGGCGGCGCTGCGTGGCGAGGGACCGGGCCCGGAAGGCGTAGAGGTGCAGGAACGCGTCGCCCACCTCGGCGGCCGTCACCGCGCCGGGCGCGGCGCTGGCGAGCAGCTGGTCGAGGCGCCGGTGCAGCAGCGCGCCGCGGTGCCACAGCGCGGTGCTCCGCTCGTACGGCAGGAGGTCCATGGCGACGGCCCAGCCCTGGCCCTCGTCCCCCAAGGTCCGATCGAACGGCACGAGCACGTCGTCGAAGAAGACCTCGGAGAACTCCTGCACGCCGTGCAGCGCCTCGATGGGACGCACCGTGATGCCGGCGCTGTCCATGTCGACGAAGAGCGCGGTGATCCCCCGGTGGGCCGACTCGACGGTGCCCGTGCGCACGAGGAGCACGCAGCGCTGCGCGAGGTGGGCGAAGCTCGTCCAGACCTTCTGCCCGTTGACGAGCCACCCGTCGTCGGTGCGCACGGCCCGGCAGCCGAGCGAGGCGAGGTTGCTCCCGGTGCTCGGCTCGGAGAAGCCCTGGCACCACGTCTCGTCGCCCCGCAGCAGCCGCGGCACCATCTCGGCGGCCAGCTCGGGCGGGGCGAAGTCGATCATCGTCGGCGCCAGCACCTCGGTCATCGAGTACATGCCGGGCTCGACGAAGCCGCGGGCGGTCAGCGCCTCGCCGAGGTACGCCCGCAGCAGCGCGGACCCGCCGAGGCCGCCGACCCGCTCGGGCCAGCCCCACCGGCTCCACCCCGCGTCGAAGACCAGGCGCCGCACCGCGCACAGGTGGGCCATCTGCGCCTCGAGCGACGGGGCGCCATCGTGGTCGGGCGTGAGCTGGGCGGCGTGCTCGTCGAGCCAGGCGTCGAGCGCCCCCCGGAGCTCGTCGAGGTCCACGGCTACTCGCCCGGTGCCGGCCGCGTCGGGTCGTGCGCCTTGCCGGCGTCGCGCTCGCCGCTGCGGCGCAGGAACGTCATGGACCGGGTGTGCAGGCGCCAGCCCCGCTCCGTGCGGCGGTAGGTGTCCGTGTACCAGCCGATGCGCAGGTCGTGGCTGGTCTGGTCGACGAAGCAGAGCGGCTGGAGCCCGGTGCCCTCGTCGCCCCGGAGGTCCAGCTGCGGCTCGCCGGTGAGGAAGAGGCCCTTCGGGGCGGCGGCCACGAGCCGGGGGAAGTCGGCCAGCGCGTACGTGTCGCCGAAGGCGCTGTAGGTGCCGTCGGGGGTGAACACGTCGACCACCGACTCCACGTCGTCGCGCGTCATGCCCACCGCGTACCGAGCCAGCAGCTGCTGGACCTCGAGGATGTCGGCCACCTGCTGCTGGTCCACGTCCGCCTCAGTACCCGTAGACCACGTGCACCGTGGTCGAGGTCGGCACCGCCTGGCAGGTGAGGATCCAGCCCTCCGCGACCTCGTCGTCGTCGAGGGCGTCGTTGACCCGCATCTCCACCGTGCCCTCGACGAGCCGGGCCATGCAGGTCGCGCAGTTGCCGGCCTCGCACGACGACGGCGGCCGCAGGCCCGCCTGGCGAGCCGTCTGCAGCAGGGTCGTGCCAGGGTGGTGGACGGTGGTCTCGGTCTTGCCGTCGAGCTCGATGGTCACCGAGATGGCGGCCTGAACGGACATCGTGCCGATGATAATGTGGTTCTCCCTTTAGGACAACGAGCCTCACAGCGGACAACGGGGTAGTCGACATGAGCGGCGAGCGCACCTGGGGACGGCGACCGATCCCCGACGACCTGCGGTCGCAGTACCTGGCCGAGGGGTGGTGGACGGACCAGACCCTCGGCTCGCTCGTGGAGGCCGGGCTGCGGACCAAGTCGGAGCTCGCCTTCCGGGTGCGGTCGGCCGTCCGCCCCTTCAGCGGCACGATCGGCGACATCGACGGGGCCGCCCGGTCGCTGGCGACCTCGCTGGCCGCCCGCGGCGTGGGCCCGGGCTCGGTGGTCGTGGCCCAGCTGCCCAACTGGGCCGAGGCCGGCGTCGCCTTCTGGGCCGCCTGCTACCTCGGCGCCGTGGTGGTCCCGGTCGTGCACTTCTACGGGGCCAAGGAGGTCGAGTACATCGTGCGGGCCACCGAGCCCGACGTGATCGTCAGCGCCGACCGGTTCGGCTACAGCGACCACCTCGCCGTCTACACGGAGGTCCTCGGTCGCCACCCGGGTCCGCTCTGGCTCGTGGTCGGCGACACCCCGGCGTCGGCCCTGCCGCCCGCGGCGACGCCGTTCGCCGACCTGCTCGATGCCGATCGACTCACGCAGCCGGTGGGCGCCGACCCCGACAGGGCCGCGCTGATCGGGTTCACCTCGGGCACCACGCGCGATCCGAAGGGCGTCGTGCACTCGCACCGCACGCTCGGCTTCGAGGCCCGCCAGCTGAACACGATGTTCCCCGACATCGGACCGCCGCTCATCACCGGCGCGCCGGTCGGCCACTTCATCGGGATGCTCAACGCGTTCATCGTGCCGCTGCTGCGCGACCGGCCCGTGAACCTCATCGACGTGTGGGACCCGGGCGAGGTGCTCCGCATGATGAAGGAGGACGGCCTCGGCATGGGCGGCGGCGCCACCTACTTCCTCACGAGCCTCCTCGACCACCCCGACTTCTCCGAGGAGCACCTCGCCCTCATGCCGTTCGCCGGCCTCGGCGGCTCGACCGTGCCCGTGGCCGTCACCGAGCGGGCCACCGCGCTCGGCATCAAGGTGTACCGGTCGTACGGGAGCACCGAGCACCCGTCGATCACGGGGTGCACGCTCGCCGACCCGGAGGACAAGCGGCTCCGCACCGACGGACGCCCGCTCGAGGGCGTCGAGCTGCGGCTCGAGGCGGACGGCGAGATCGTCAGCCGCGGGCCCGACTGCTGCATCGGCTACACGGACCCCGAGCTCACCGCCGCGGTGTTCGATGCCGACGGCTGGTACCGCACCGGCGACGTCGGCGTCCTCGACGACGACGGCTACCTCACCATCACGGACCGGGTGTCCGACGTGATCATCCGCGGCGGCGAGAACATCAGCGCCCAGGAGGTGGAGGAGCTGGTGCTCGGCCTGCCAGGCGTGGCCGAGGTGGCAGTGGTCGCCGCGCCGGACGAGCGGCTCGGCGAGC
>DATFFY010000166.1:0-4975 GCA_035249805.1 Acidimicrobiales bacterium
CTCGGCGTCACGCTGGCCACGCTCGGGGCCGGGCGCCGCCTCGCGCTGGCCAACAAGGAGTCGCTCATCGCGGGTGGGCCGGTCGTTCGGCGCGTGCGCGAGCAGCCGGGCGCCGGAGAGCTCGTGCCCGTGGACAGCGAGCACTGCGCGGTGCACCAGTGCCTCCGGGCCCAGCACCCGGGCGCACAGGCCGGGCCCTGGGTCCGCCGGATCGTGCTCACCGCGTCGGGCGGGCCGTTCCGGGGTCGCCGCCGCGCCTCGCTCGAGTCGGTCACCGTCGACGAGGCCCTGGCCCACCCGACCTGGTCGATGGGCCCCAAGATCACCGTCGACTCCTCGACGCTGATGAACAAGGGGCTGGAGGTCATCGAGGCCCACGAGCTCTTCGGCGTGGACTACGACCGGGTCGACGTCGTCGTCCACCCCCAATCGATCGTCCACTCGATGGTCGAGCTCACCGACGGGGCCACGATCGCCCAGCTCTCCCTGCCGGACATGCGCCTGCCCATCGGCTACGCACTGGCCTACCCGGAGCGGCTCGGCACGCCCTTCGGCGCGATCGACTGGGCCGCGCTCGGCCGCCTCGACTTCGAGGCCCCGGACCTCGAGGCCTTCCCCTGCCTGGGCCTCGCCTACGAAGCGGGCCGGGTGGGGGAGACGGCCCCGGCCTGGCTCAACGCCGCCAACGAGGAGGCCGTGGCCGCCTTCCTCGACGGCCGGATCCGCTGGATCGGCATCCCTGACGTCCTGAAGGCGGTCCTGGACCGGCATGATGGTGGGACCGCAGCCGGCGTCGACGACGTGATCGACGCGGACCGTCGGGCCCGTTCGACGGCCCGGTCGGTCATCGCAGAGAGGTTCTCCGAGTGACCGACCCCACATCCGACGACGCCACCAAGCAGCCTTCGAAGGTCGCCCAGGCCCTGCTGGTCGGTGGGTCGGCGGAGCCGCCGGAGGGCGACCTGGCCTCGAGCCCGTGGCGGCTGGCGATCCTCGGCGCGTCGATCGCTGCCATCGGGGTGTTCGCCGGCTGGGGCTGGGTCGTCATCATCGCCGCGCTCACCGTGATGATCTTCCTGCACGAGGTCGGGCACTTCGTCACGGCCAAGTGGGCCGGCATGAAGGTCACCGAGTTCTGCATCCTCGGCATCGGCCCGAAGATCTGGAGCATGCGCCGGGGCGAGACCGAGTACATGATCCGGCTCATCCCGATCGCCGCGTACGTGCGCATCATCGGGATGAACAACCTCGACGACACCGACCCGGCCGACGAGCCCCGCACGTTCCGGCAGCAGTCGTTCCCCAAGCGCCTCCTCGTGATGAGCGGCGGCTCGTTGATGCACTTCGCGCAGGCGCTGGTGCTCTTCTTCGTCGTGTTCGCGATCGTCGGCGTGCCCGGCCGCTCGGGCCTGGCGCAGGAGCTCGGCGGTCCCGAGCCCCGCTGGGGCGTCACCCGCCTGATCGAGGGCGAGGCCGCCGAGGCCGCCGGCATCGAGCCGGGCGACGAGCTCGTGTCGATCGCGGGTGCGCCCATCGAGGACCCGGACGACATCAAGGACGCGGTCGTGCACCGCGCCGGGGACACGGTGCCGATCGTCGTCCTGCGCGACGGCGAGCAGCAGGCGCTCGAGGTGACCGTCGGGGAGAACCCCGACCCGGACGCGAAGGGCGCGGGCTTCCTCGGCGTCGTGACGTCCACCTTCGACGAGCCGCTCCCGGACGTGACCACCAGCGCCGGCGACGCGATCTACGAGTCCTTCGCCGCCTCCGGCGAGATCGCCTCGCAGACCCTCCGGGGCCTGGGCAGCTTCGCCACCGGTGGTCTCGACGACTTCGCCGCCCGGGTGGTGGGCGAGGAGGAGACCGGCGGCCCGGTCGTGTCGACCGGCTCCCCGGGCGGGGGCGAGGAGCAGCAGGACGACGTCGACGAGAACCGGCCGATCTCCATCTTCGGTGTGGCCCGGATCGGCGCCGAGTCGGCCGAGGACAACATGGCCGAGGTCCTGATCCTCCTGGCCGTGGTCAACGTCTCGATCGGCCTGATCAACCTCCTGCCGCTGCTGCCCCTCGACGGCGGGCACATCGCGATCGCGGTCTACGAGCGGCTGCGCAGCCGTCGCGGCCACCGGCACATGGCCGACGTCTCGCGCCTGCTGCCCCTCACCTACGCGGTCGTGTTCCTGCTCGGCCTGCTCATGATGTCCTCGCTGTACCTGGACATCGTCGACCCCGTCGGGGTGTAGGACCGGGAGACGGCATGGACCTCGGCCAGTCGTCGTTCCCGCGCCGGCCCACCCGGCAGGTGATGGTGGGCAAGGTCCCCGTCGGCGGGGGCGCGCCCATCACCGTCCAGTCGATGACCATCACGAAGACGGCCGACGTCGAGGGGACGCTCCAGCAGATCTACGCGCTGGCCGCCGCCGGGGCCGACATCGTGCGCTGCACCTGCAACGAGATCGAGGCGGCCGAGGGCCTGGCCCGCATCGTGCCGCGGTCGCCCGTGCCGATCGTCGCCGACATCCACCACCAGCACCGCATGGCCCTCGCCGCGCTCGACGCCGGCGTGCACTGCCTGCGCCTCAACCCCGGCAACATCCGCAAGCCCGACCACATCAAGCTCGTGGCCCAGGAGTGCAAGGACCGCGGCATCCCGATCCGCATCGGGGTCAACGGCGGCAGCCTCGACCCCGCGCTGTACGAGAAGCACGGCGGCCGGGTCACGCCCGAGGCGATGGTCGAGTCGGCCCAGCTCGAGCTCGACTACTTCCGCGAGGTCGGCTTCGACGACGTGAAGATCTCGGTGAAGGCGTCGTCGGTGCCGCTGATGATCGAGGCGTACCGGCAGCTGGCCGACGCCGTCGACCACCCGCTGCACCTCGGCGTCACCGAGGCGGGTCCGCCGCCGGTGGGCGTCATCAAGGCGACGGCGGGCATGGCCACCCTCCTGGCCGAGGGCATCGGCGACACGATCCGGTACAGCCTCACCGCCGACCCGGTGGAGGAGGCCCGTGCCGGGCGCCAGCTCCTCGAGGTGCTCGGCCTGCGCGAGCGCAAGAACATCGACCTCATCGCCTGCCCCTCGTGCGGCCGGGCCGAGATCGACGTGATCGCCGTCGCCAACGAGGCCCTGGCCGCGTTCGGCGAGCGGGAGATCCCGCTGCAGGTCGCCGTGATGGGCTGCGTGGTCAACGGGCCCGGCGAGGCCCGCGACGCCGACCTCGGCATCGCCGCCGGCAAGCGCCGCGGGCACCTGTTCGTGAAGGGCCGGAACGTGGCCGTGGTGCCGGAGGCCGAGATGGTGTCGACCCTCGTGGAGTGGGCCGAGTTCATCCAGGAGCACGGCACCGAGGCCGCCGTCGCCCGGGTCGACACGGAGAAGGCCCGGCGGGAGGCCGAGAAGGACCGGGCCGAGCTGCTGGCCGAGCAGGGCGAGGACGCGAACGCCAGCGAGCAGCGCGTGGAGCTGATGCACAAGCACCTCGACGAGCAGCCCTAGCATCACCGGGGCCATGGTGAAGCAGCCCATCCTCACCCCGCAGGCCGAGGACTTCCCGCGCTGGTACCAGGACGTCGTCGCCAAGGCCGAGCTGGCCGACAACGGCCCCGCCCGCGGGACGATGGTCGTCCGTCCGTACGGGTACTCGATCTGGGAGCGGATGCAGGCCGAGGTCGACCTCCGGATCAAGGCGGCCGGTGCCGACAACGTGTACTTCCCGCTCTTCATCCCGCAGAGCTACCTGACCCGCGAGGCCGAGCACGTCGAGGGCTTCAGCCCCGAGCTCGCCGTCGTCACCCACGCGGGCGGCAAGGAGCTCGAGGAGCCGTTGGTCGTCCGTCCCACGAGCGAGACGGTCTTCGGTGAGTACATGGCGAAGTGGGTCCAGAGCTACCGCGACCTGCCCCTGCTCCTGAACCAGTGGGCCAACGTGGTGCGCTGGGAGCTGCGCCCCCGCCTGTTCCTGCGCACCACGGAGTTCCTCTGGCAGGAGGGCCACACCGCCCACGCCACCGCGGAGGACGCCGCCGCGTACGCCGAGAAGATCCTCTACGAGGTGTACACCGACTTCATGGTGAACGTGCTCGCGCTGCCGGTGCTGCCCGGGCGCAAGACCGCGGCCGAGCGCTTCCCCGGCGCCATCAACACCCTCACGTGCGAGGCGATGATGGGCGACGGCAAGGCGCTGCAGATGGGCACGAGCCACGACCTCGGCCAGAACTTCGCCAAGGTGTTCGAGATCACGTACCTCGACGACCAGGGCGACGCCCAGCTCTGCCACACCACGTCGTGGGGCGTGTCCACCCGGATGGTCGGCGGGCTGATCATGGGCCACGGCGACGACAGCGGCCTCGTCGTGCCACCCCGCCTGGCCCCGATCCAGGTCGTCGTGCTGCTCGTGCGCGACGAGGACGGCGCCGGTGAGGCCGCCGTCCGAGTGGCAGCGGAGCTCGAGGCGGCGGGCGTCCGGGTGCGGCTGGACGACCAGGTGGCGACCAGCTTCGGGCGCCGCGCCACCGACTGGGAGATCAAGGGCATCCCCGTGCGGATCGAGGTCGGCCCCCGCGACCTGGCGGAGGGCCAGGTGACCATCGTCCGGCGCGACACCGGCGAGAAGCGCACCGCCCCCGTCGGCGAGGTCGAGCACCGGGTCACCAACCTGCTGCCCCTGATCCAGGACGAGCTGCTGGCGCGGGCCACCGCGCGCCGAGACGACCGAACCGCCGAGGTCTCCACCATCGAGGACGCCATCGAGGCGGCCAAGGTCGGCTTCGCCAAGGTCCCCTGGGACGTCGTCAAGGACGGCGGCGAGGCCCGCCTGGCCCAGGACGCCATCACCGTCCGGTGCCTGCAGACGGCTGACGGCGGGCTCCCCGCGAGCGAGGACGCCCCCGACCTCGTCGCCTACGTCGCCCGCAGCTACTAGCGCCGCCGACCGGGGCCCGGCGGAGCCCCCGCGGGTGGGTGCACGGGGGCGTT
>DATFFY010000167.1:0-6109 GCA_035249805.1 Acidimicrobiales bacterium
TCGGACGGCTCCGGATCGAGCACCGTCTCTGGCGGACCCGACGGGCTGAGCTGGACCTCGGACATGGGCGGAGGGTACCGGCCGTCGTCGCGGCGACGGGTAGCGTCGCCGCGATGGGTGTGACCCGGTCTGCGGACGGCGAGCGCTAGATCGGCATGGAGCTGCTGCTCATCCGCCACGCCCTCCCCATCCGGATCGACGAGGGATCGGTCGACGGCCCCGCCGACCCCCACCTCGCCGAGCTCGGCGTGCGCCAAGCCGAGGCCCTCGCCGACTGGCTGGCCGACGAGCGCGTGCACGCCATCTGGTCGAGCCCGATGCGGCGGGCCCGCGAGACGGCCGCGCCGGTCTCGGAGCGGCTCGGGCTGCCCGTCGTCGTCGACGACGGCCTGGCCGAGTACGACCGCGACGCCGACAGCTACATCCCGATCGAGGAGCTCAAGGCGGCGAACGATCCGCGCTGGTACGAGGTGCCCGAGCGTCCCGAGGCCTTCGTCGGCCACGTCGTCGCCGCCGTCGAACGGGTCGTCGCCACCCACCCGGGCCAGCGGGTGGCGGTGGTGTGCCACGGCGGGGTGGTGAACGCGTACTGCGGGCACGTGCTGGGGATCGAGGACCCGCTCTTCTTCCTGCCCGAGTACACGTCGATCAGCCGGGTGCTGGCGTCAGCGGCCGGGCCTCGCAGCATCGCGTCGCTGAACGAGACGGCCCACGTGCGCCGGCTGCTCTAGCGACGGCATGGGTCGAGGGATCGGTCCCCCCGAACCGACCCCTCCGACCCGATCTAGCTGCGCGGGACCTGCGTCCAGGGCAGGTCCTTGTCGTTGCGCACGTCTCCGGGGAGCCCCAGCACCCGCTCGCCGAGGATGTTCTTCATGATCTCGGTGGTGCCGCCCTCGATCGAGTTGGCCCGCATGCGCAGGAAGGCCTGGTGCGGGTTCGCCCACATCATCGCGTGCTTCGGGCGGTCCATCGGGTAGCCGTCGGGGAAGAGCATCCCCTCGGGGCCGAGGAGCTCGACGGCGAGCTCCCCGAGCTCCTTGTTCAGCTCCGCCATCGCGCACTTCGCGATCGACCCCTCGGGCCCGGGGTTGCCCACGGCCCGCAGCTGCGAGGCGCGGATGTTCGTGAGGCGACCCACCTCGGCCCGGCACCACAGCTGCATCAGCCGGTCGCGCCGGGCCGGATCGGTGTGGCCCTGGCGCTTCCAGATCTTCACCACCTCGCCGATGAAGCCGCCGCCGCGGGGCGCCACCTGGCCCCCGATCGCCACCCGCTCGTTCATCAGGGTGGTGAGCGACACGCGCCAGCCCTCGCCCACCTCGCCGAGCCGCTCGGCGTCGGGGATGCGGACGTCGGTGAAGTACACCTCGTTGAACTCGGCCTCGCCGGTGATCTGGTACAGCGGTCGCACCTCGACGCCGGGGGCGTGCATGTCGACCACGAAGTAGGTCATGCCCTTGTGCTTCGGTTGATCGGGATCGGTGCGGGCGACGAGCATCCCCCACCGGGCGAGGTGGGCGAGGGTGGTCCAGACCTTCTGACCGTTCACGACCCACTCGTCGCCGTCCCGCACGGCCCGCGTGGCGAGGCTGGCGACGTCCGAGCCCGCCCCCGGCTCGCTGAAGAGCTGGCACCACACCTCCTCGCCCGTGAAGAGCGGGCGGAGGTAGCGCGCCTTCTGCGCGTCGGACCCGTGCGTGACGATCGTGGGCGCGCCCATGCCGTAGCCGATCGGGTTGCCGGCGTACGGGTGCGGGGCGCCGGCGCCGAGCAGCGTCTCGTTCACCAGCTTCTGCAGCTTGGGCGACTTGCCCAGCCCGCCGTTGCCCACCGGGAAGTGCACCCACCCGAGGCCGAGGTCGTACTGGCGGCGGAGGAAGGCCGTGCGGTCGGTCTCCTTCGGGGGCAGCTCGTCGAGGAGCTGCCGGCAGAGGGTGAGGACCTCGGCTTCGTCCTGGTCCAAGGGAGCGGTCGACTCCGCCGTCAACGTCATGGCCGCACCGTACTTGACCGAGCGGTCAAGCGCAGACGCGAGCTCAGTTCAGCCGGGCCCGCAGGCGGGCCGCCGCCACCTGGTCGCGCTCCTCCGGCACCCCCTCGAGCACCTCGGCCCCCTCGTCGAAGCGCCCGAGCGCGCCGAGCACGACGGCGAGCTCCCGCCGGTCCCGGGCCGTGACGCCGGGCAGCAGGAGCCGGAGGGCGAGCACCCAGGCCAGGCCCCGGCGGTCGCCGACCCGGCGGTACGCGTTGGCCAGGTTGGCGAGGGTCCGCACGACGATCGTCGTCGCCCCGACGGGGGCGAGGAACGCCTCGTCCCACGTGCCCTGCGGGTGCAGCGACTCGAACACCGCCCGGCAGTCGGCGGCCGCCAGCTCGCGCCCGCCGTCGAAGACGTCCAGGAACGGCCCCTCGGACCGCTCGGGCCGGACGAGGAAGTGACCGGGCATGCCGATGCCGACCAGCGGCGCGCCGCGGCGCCGGCCCACCTCCATGGCCACGACGGACAGGGAGATCGGGATGCCCAGCCGGCGATCGAGCACGTCGGGCAGGAGCGAGTTGCGGGCGTCGTGGTACGTCTCCCGATCGCCGGCGAAGCCGAGGTCGTCGCAGAGGTGGCGGACGACGGCCACGGCGTCGCCCTCCGGGACGGACGCGGCGAGCACCTCGAGCCGGTCGAGCTCCGCCGTCACGTCGAGGCCCGGGCGGGCGTGCGCCGCGATCGCGAGCATCGCCTGGTCGAGGGGCAGGTCGTCGCCTGCTGCGACGAGCTCCGCGAACCGGTCGGTCTCGTCCACCCGGTCACGCTACTGGCGGGCCCGGGTTACCTTGCGGGGATGCGGTACCCGGGGACCCACGCCGCCACCCAGCCCGACCGGCCCGCCGTGATCATGGGCGGCTCCGGCGAGGTGGTCACCTACGCCGAGCTCGACGCCGAGGCCAACCAGCTCGCCCACCTGTTCCGGGCCGCCGGCCTGCAGGCGGGCGACCACGTGGCGTTCTGCCTGGAGAACCACCCCCGCTTCTTCAACGTCCTGTGGGGCGCGCACTACGCCGGCCTGTACTACACGGCGATGAGCTCCCGGCTGACGACGGACGAGATGGCGTACATCCTCGAGGACTGCGGGGCGAAGGCGTTCATCACCTCGACCCACAAGGCCGAGCAGGCGGCCGAGCTCCTCGACCGCATGCCGGGCGTCGAGCTCCGGCTCTCGCTCGACGGCGCCCTCGACGGCTTCGAGCCGCTCGACGAGGCGCTGGCCCGCTTCCCGACGACGCCCGACGGCGAGCAGTGGGTCGAGGGCCAGGACATGCTCTACAGCTCCGGCACCACGGGCCAGCCCAAGGGCGTGAAGGTCCCGGTGGACCACGTGCCGGTCGGGCAGGGCCAGGACGGCGTGACCACCTTGGCCACCCTGCTGTTCGGGGCGACCGAGGAGACCGTCTACCTGTCCCCCGCGCCGCTGTACCACGCGGCCCCGCTGCGGTTCTGCCGGGCCGCCCACCGCATCGGGGCCACGGTCGTGGTGATGGAGCACTTCGACCCGGAGGGGTACCTGGCCCTCGTCGAGCGCCACCGTGCCACGTTCACCCAGGTCGTGCCGACGATGTTCATCCGGATGCTCAAGCTCCCCGAGGAGGTGCGATCGCGCTACGACCTGTCCTCGCTGCAGGCGGTCGTCCACGCCGCGGCCCCGTGCCCAGCCGAGGTGAAGTCCCGGATGATCGAGTGGTGGGGGCCGATCATCCACGAGTACTACGCGGGCACGGAGGGCAACGGCTTCGTCTACTGCAACAGCGACGACTGGCTCGCCCACCGCGGCACGGTCGGCAAGCCGATCATCGGCGTGCTCCACATCCTCGACGACGAGGGCGAGGAGCTGCCCACCGGCGAGTCGGGCACCGTGTACTTCGAGAACGGCAGCGACTTCAGCTACCACAACGACGAGGAGAAGACGAAGAGCTCGCGCGACCCCAAGGGCCGGGGCTGGTCCACCCTCGGGGACGTGGGCTACGTGGACGAGGACGGGTTCCTCTACCTCACCGACCGCAAGGCGTACATGATCATCACGGGCGGCGTGAACGTGTACCCGCAGGAGGCCGAGAACGTGCTCGCGCTCCACCCGAAGGTGGCGGACGTCGCCGTGTTCGGCGTGCCCAACGAGGACTTCGGTGAGGAGGTCAAGGCCGTCGCCCAGCCCGTCGACATGGCCGACGCCGGCCCCGAGCTCGAGCGCGAGCTCATCGCCTACTGCCGGGAGCACCTGGCCGACGTGAAGTGCCCGCGCTCCGTCGACTTCCGCGACGAGCTGCCTCGCCACCCCACCGGCAAGCTCTACAAGCGCCTGCTCAAGGACGAGTACTGGGCGGCCGCCGGTCGCTCGATCTGAGCCGCGGTGCCGGTCAACGCCGCGTGGCCCTTCCTCGACTGGCCGGGCCCCCTCCCCTTCGCCCACCGGGGCGGCGCCAGCGAGGCGCCGGAGAACACGATGCCGGCCTTTGCCCACGCGGTCGGGCTCGGCTACCGGTACCTCGAGACCGACGTGCACGTCACCTCGGACGGCCTGCTCGTCGCCTTCCACGACGACCGCCTCGATCGGGTCACCGACGGCGCGGGCCGCATCGCCGACCTCCCGTGGGCCACCGTGCAGAAGGCGCTCGTGGACGGACGCGAGCCGATCCCGCTCCTCGAGGACCTGCTCGGCGCGTGGCCGGACGTGCGCATCAACATCGACCCGAAGCACGACGCCGCGATCGAGCCCCTCGCGGAGGTGCTGCTCCGCACGGGTGCCGTGGACCGCGTGTGCGTGGGCGCGTTCAGCGACCGGCGCATCGGCCGCGTCCGCTCCCTGGTGGGGCCCGACCTGTGCGTCTCGATGGGACCGAGGCAGGTCGCCGCGCTGGTCGCGACGTCCCGCGGCCTCCCGGCAGGGAGCCGGCTGACCGCCCCCTGCGCGCAGGTGCCGCCCCGCCAAGGCCGGGTGCCCCTCGTGACGCGCCGCCTCGTCGACGCCGCCCACGCCCGTGGCATCCAGGTCCACGTGTGGACCGTCGACGAGCCGGTGGAGATGGCCCGCCTCCTCGACCTGGGCGTCGACGGCGTCATGACCGACCGTCCCCAGGTGCTGAAGGACGTCCTCGTCGAGCGCGGCGACTGGTACGAGTGACGGCCGCTCAGCTCACCGGCGTTCGAGCGCGGCCACGAGGCCGTCGACGTCGTCCACGGTGACGGTCAGCGCCGAGTGGCGCCGCGGCCCGAAGCCCCGCACGCGCTCGGCGAAGTGGATGCACACGCCGCGCTCCGCGTTCGTCCCGAAGGTGAGGCCGTCGTCGGCCAGCGACAGCCGCGCGCCGGCGGCGGTCCACCAGCGGTAGGGCCCCGTCACGTGGGCGCCGTCGACGTTCGACAGGTCCGTCGCCACCCGCAACGGCCCGAAGGTGGCCACGACGGCTCCGTCGTCCGTGATGCGCACGCCGTCGCGCCGGGTCCGCACGAGGAACGGGCGCCACAGCGGGGCCAGCCGGCGGTCGTAGCGGTACGGGAAGAACATGCCCGAGGGCGACGGCTAGCGCTTCGTGGTCCAGCCGTTGCACCAGCGGCCGGTGGTGGCGCTCGCGTGCCGGAGGCGGAGACGGACGCTCTCGCTGGACAGCGAGAGGCCGGCGCACAGCAGACCGGCGCCGAGCAGCCCCAACGTGACCGTCTCGCTCCCCGTCTGCGCGATCGCGCGAGCCGCCGTCGACGTACCAGCCACCGCGGTCGTTCCGGTGACGCCGAGGCTCGCCCCCATCGAGGTCGCCGCGCCGATGCCGCTCGGCCGGTCCTCGCAGGCGATGCCGGGGATGCCCGAGCTCCTCGGGCCGGGCGGGCCGTCCAGGCCGTGGGGATCGCTCGTGTCGCGCTGGTACTCCGCCTGTGCCGCCTCCTGGGTCGGGAAGTCCGCACAGTCGAAGTGGTCCTGCGCCGCCGCACTGCCCGACAGACCGATCACGCTGACGCCGAACAGCCCCAGCCCGGCCAGAACCCGACACCGCATTGCCGCACCTCCCGGTAGGCGCTGAAGGTACCGCCGAGCCCGTCCCAGGCAAAGCCCCCCACTACAGCGGG
>DATFFY010000168.1:0-2704 GCA_035249805.1 Acidimicrobiales bacterium
GCGCTCTACCGCGAGGCGGTCGCCGCGCACCGCCCCGCCTAGGCTCGATCCCCGATGTCCAGGCCCTCGACCTCCGGAGCACCGTGCGCGCGCTCGTGACCGGCGCGCTCGGCTTCGTCGGCCGGCACCTGGTGCGCCACCTCGAGGAGTGCGGCGACGACGTCGTCCCCCTCGACCACCGTGGTCCCCACCCCGTCGACGTCACCGACCCGGACGCGGTGCGAGAGGCGATCGTCGCCGCCCGGCCCGAGGCCGTGTACCACCTCGCCGGCTGGGCGGAGGTCGGCTCCTCGTGGCGCGATCCGGTCGGGGCGCTGCGGCTCAACGCGGAGGGAACGCTGCACGTGCTGGAGGCCTGCCGCGCCGCCGGGGTCGGGCGGGTCCTGTCCGTGTCGAGCGCCGAGGTCTACGGGCTCGTGCGGGCCGAGGACCTGCCCCTCCGGGAGGACGCCCCGCAACGGCCCCTCAACCCGTACGCCGCCAGCAAGGTGGCCGCCGACGCGCTCGCGCTGCAGGCGTTCCTCGGGCACGGGCTCGGCGTGCTGCGGGTCCGGCCCTTCAACCACATCGGCCCCGGCCAGTCCGAGCAGTTCGTCGCCCCGGCCATCGCCGCCCGCATCGCCCGCGCGGAGCGCGACGGCGGGCACGAGATCCCGGTCGGCAACCTCACGCCCCGGCGCGACCTCACCGACGTGCGCGACGTCGCCCGCGCCTACCGCCTCCTGATCGAGCAGGGCGAGCCAGGCGAGGTCTACAACGTGTGCAGCGGTCGCGACCTCGCGGTGCAGGAGCTCGCCGAGCGGCTCGTCGCCCTCGCCGACCGGCCCCTCGCGCTGGTGCCCGACCCGTCCCTGCAACGGCCCGTCGACCTCCCGGTGCTGCGGGGCGACTGCTCCAAGCTCCGGGCGACGACCGGCTGGGAGCCCGCCATCCCGATCGAGCAGACCCTCGCGGACCTGCTCGCCGACCTCCGGACCCGCGTGCGGTCCGACGCGACCACCCCCCTGGAGAAGCTGTGACGCGACGCGCGTTGATCACCGGCATCACGGGTCAGGACGGCTCCTACCTCGCCGAGCTCCTGCTCGAGAAGGGCTACGAGGTCGTCGGCATGGTGCGCCGCAGCAGCACGACGAACTTCGAGCGCATCGCGCACCTGCAGGACAAGCTCATCCTCGATCCGTACACGGCGTCCGGCGACCTGCTCGACGAGGGTTCGCTGATCGCCATCCTGCGCGAGTACCGGCCGCAGGAGGTGTACAACCTCGCCTCGCAGTCGTTCGTGCAGACGTCGTTCAACCAGCCGGTGCTGACCGGTGAGATCACGGCGCTCGGCGTCACGCGGCTCCTCGACGCCATCCGCATCGTCGACCCGACGATCCGGTACTACCAGGCGAGCTCGAGCGAGATGTTCGGCAAGGTCCAGGAGGTCCCGCAGAACGAGCGCACGCCCTTCTACCCCCGCTCGCCGTACGGCGTGGCGAAGCTCTACGGCCACTGGATCACCGTCAACTACCGCGAGTCGTACGGCCTCCACGCGTCGTCCGGGATCCTGTTCAACCACGAGAGCCCGCGCCGCGGCCTCGAGTTCCTCCCCCGCAAGGTGAGCGACGGCGTGGCGAAGATCAAGCTCGGCATGATCGAGCAGCTGCGCCTCGGCAACCTCGACGCCGAGCGGGACTGGGGCTACGCCGGCGACTACGTCGAGGCGATGTGGATGATGCTGCAGCAGGACGAGCCCGGCGACTACGTCGTCGCCACCGGCGAGACGCACTCCGTCCGGGAGTTCTGCGAGGTCGCGTTCTCGCACGTGGGCCTGCGCTGGGAGGACCACGTCGTGATCGACGAGCGCTTCTTCCGGCCGGCCGAGGTCGACCTGCTCATCGGTGACGCCACCGTCGCCCGTCAGACGCTCGGCTGGAAGCCGCGCACCTCCTTCGAGGAGCTGGCCCGGCTCATGGTCGACGCCGACCTGGCGCTCCTGACCGGCAAGCTGAGGGGCATCAGCTGATCACCGTGCTGGCGGGGGGCGTCGGCGCCGCCCGTCTGCTGGCCGGCCTCGTCCGGGTCCGGCCGCCCGCCGAGGTGACCGCCATCGTCAACGTCGGCGACGACGTCGAGCTGCACGGGCTCCACGTGAGCCCCGACCTCGACACCATCACCTACACCGTGGCGGGTGCGATCGACCTCGAGCGGGGCTGGGGCCTCGCCGGCGAGACCTGGCAGGCCATGGAGGCGCTCGACCGCTACCCGGGCGCGCGCACCTGGTTCAACCTCGGGGACCGCGACCTGGGCACCCACCTCTTCCGCACCGATCGGCTGCGGGCCGGGGCCACGCTGTCGGAGGTGACCGCCGAGATCGCCGCCGCCTGGGGGCTCGGCCTGCGGCTCCTCCCCGTGTCCGACGACCCCGTGCGGACGATGGTGACGGTGGAGGACGAGGGTGAGATCGGGTTCCAGGAGTACTTCGTGCGGCGCCACCACGACGTGGCGGTCAGCGCCGTGCGCTTCGCCGGGGCCGACGGCGCCACCCCGGCGCCCGGCGTGCTCGACGCGATCCGCACGGCGGACACGGTGGTCATCGCCCCGTCCAACCCGATCGTCTCCATCGACCCGGTGCTCGCCGTGCCGGGCGTCCGCGAGGCGGTGGTCGCCCTAGCGAATGAACCGGTACGCCCCGCAAGACGAGATGCACACCACGATGCGC
>DATFFY010000169.1:0-3210 GCA_035249805.1 Acidimicrobiales bacterium
CTACGCCGATGCCGCCCGGTCGGCCCCCAACCTCCCGGAGCGGGACCACCTCACGCGCCAGGCCGCCCGGCTCAACGCCGCGCGCCGCGGCTGAGGGGATCAGCTCCCGCCGAGCGCGGCCTGGAGCTTGTCGAGCGCCATCTGCCAGCCGGTCGCGCCAGGCGAGTCCGCGGGGATCCCGTGGTGCGTGAGCCGCAGACGGGTCCGGCCGTCCTCCGCGGCGAGCTCGAGCCGAACGGTCGTGACCGGAGACTGCGGTGACCCGCCGTGGGCATCGCCCATCGCCTCCGTGTAGACGAGCAGGCCGGGCGCGTCGATCTCGACGTGCTCGCCGGAGAACCACATCGTGCGCTCCCCGCCCGGCGTCGGCGCGGTCATCGAGACGACCCGTTCGCCCCCGGGCCGCAGGTCGAACCGGACCGTGCCGATGGTCGCACCGGCCGGTCCGTACCAGAGGGCGAAGCGCTCCGGGTCGGTCCACATCGACCACACGTCGGCGGTCGGGGCGTCCACGACGCGCTCGATGACGAGGGCGTCGCCGGTGGTCTGCTCAGGCATCACTGGCCTCCTGGTCGCGTAGCCGGGCGAGGTGCTGCTCCATCCGGTCGAGCCGGGCCTCCCAGACGGGCCGGTAGCCCTCCGCCCAGGCGAGCACGTCACGGATGGGGCTGGCGTCGATCGCGCACGGCCGGTACTGGGCGTGCCGGGCCCGGACGACCAGGCCGGCGCGCTCGAGCACCTTGAGGTGCTTGGACACCGCCGGCAGCTGCAGGTCGAACGGCTCGGCGAGCTCGTTGACCGTCGCCACGCCCTCGGCGAGGTGGGCCAGCAGCGAACGCCGCACAGGGCTCGCCAGCGCGGCGAACACCTCGGTGAGCTGATCCCTGTCCTCCTGCAGCACCGGCACCGGCGGCACCTCTCCGATCGTACTTTCCGTAGCTGGAAAGTACGGGAGACGAGCGGCCGTGTCAACGGCTCAGCCGACGGCTCGGGCGGCCTCCTCGGGGTCGAGGCCCTCCTCCAGCGGCTGCGTGGCCCGGCGGCCCCGCTCGGCCCGCCACACCTCGAAGACCGCGACCGACCCCACCAACCAGGCGGTGCCGAGCACGTAGCCGCCCAGCACGTCGGACACGTAGTGCACGCCGAGCGCCAGCCGGGAGAACCCGATGGCCAGCACCCACAGCGCGGTCAGCGCGACGCACCACCGCCGGCCCCGCGGCGCCACCAGCGGGAGGAACACCACGAGCAGCGCGCCGTAGCAGACGAGCGAGCTCATCGAGTGCCCCGACGGGAAGCTCTTGCCGAAGGCGGTGGCGATCGGCTCGTCGAACTCCGGACGGGGCCGGCCGACCGCGACCTTCACCGCCGTGTCGACCAGACCGCCGCCGACGCCGACCACCACGAGGAACAGCGCGAGCTTGCGGGCGCCACGGTGCAGCAGCCAGAGCACGGGCAGGCCGACTGCCACCGTCAGGAACACCGGCTTGCCGGTGAAGGACACCGCCCGGAGGATCGCCTCCTCCCAACCGTCGTCGGCGATGCGCTCGTGCAGCCAACGGGCCCAGCGCTCGTCCAGCTGCGTGAGGGGGCCGTCCTGCGTGACCTGGTGCAGGAGCAGGCCGAAGGGGATGCCGACCAGCGCGACCGCGGCGCCGAGCAGGAGCTCGCGCGCACCCCAGCGGCCCTGCGCTCCGAGTCTGTCGGCGGCGGCATCGGGTAGTCCCCGGTCCACCGTCCGTCCGTACCCCTGCCCTCCTGGAGACAACCTGTGCGCAGAGCCCTCCCGGTCCTCGCGGTGCTGCGCACCGGGCTCGCGCTGGCGGCGATCCCCCTGGCGCCGTTCCTGTACCGCGAGCACCCGGCCGTGCTCGTGCTGCTGCGTCCGACGAAGGAGGTGCTCCTGTTCGCCGGGTACGCCGCGCACCGCGGCGACGTGGCGCTGGCGACCGTCGTGCTCGCCGCGCTCCCGATCCTCCTCGGTGGGGTGTGGCTCTTCTACGCCCTGGGCCGCGAGCACGGCACCGACCGCGACCTCCCGGGGCTCCTCGGTCGCCTGCTCCCCCGCAAGCGCGTGCAGCCGCTCCGGACGGCCGTGGAGCGCAATGGTGAGAACGTCCTCTTCCTCGGCCGCCTCGCGGCGATGCCGTCGAGCCTGCTCGCCGCGGCGGCGGGCGCGTCGGGCGTGGACGTCCGCCGCTTCCTGGTCGTCGACACCGCCGGGGCGCTCACGTCGCTCGCGCTGATGCTCGGCCTCGGTTGGGTGCTCGACGATGCCTACGAGTCCGCCGGGCCGTGGCTCACCGCCCTCGGCGTCGCCGCCATCGCCTCCGTGGGGGTGATCATCGGCCGGGCGCTGTCTCGCGGGACGGCAGGACGACCTGGAGCGCGCGCGTCCGCTTCTCGATGAGCAGCTCCTCGGCGCCGTCGAAGGTCTCGCCGTCGGCCACGAGGCGCAGCGGCCCGCTGAGGCTGCGGAGGTGCAGCGATGGCACGAGCCGTTCGCTGTAGACGCCGGACACCCCCAGCCGACCGAGCATGGCGGCCAGGAGGAACCGGGACCGGGCGAGACGACCGCCGTGGACGAGCCGGACGTCGAGCAGGCCGTCGTCCAGCGCCTCCCGCCAGGCTGGGGCCAGACCCGGCGGGTCGTAGGCGCCGTTGCCGATCCAGCCCAGCCAGACGTCGACCCGGGCCCCGTCGAGCTCGAGGCGGCAGGGCTCCATCCGGGGCAGCTCCCGCAGCAGCGCGACCACCAGCGCCGGCCACTTCCCCAGGCGGCCCTCCAGCTGCTCGCGGGCATCGACCACCGCGCTGTAGCCACCGAAGCTCAACGTGTTGACGAACGTGCGGTCCCCGACCACGCCGAGGTCGACGCAGGCCACGCCCCCCTCCCGCACGGCCGCCACGGCCTCGTCCGCCGACTCGATGCCGAGGTCGCGGGTGAGGTGGTTCAGGGTGCCGCCGGGCACGACGACGAGGGGGACGTCGCGCTCGGCTGCGACCTGGGCCGCGGTGCCGAGGGTTCCGTCGCCGCCTGCCGCGCCGATCACGGAGTACGTGGGGTCGCACAGGAGCGCACGGAGGTCGTCGGCCTCTGCGAGCTCGACGACGTCGGCGGCCGGGAGCTGCGCCCGCAGGTCGTCGGTGGCCGCCTTGGCCCAGACCGGACCCGCCGACGGGTTCACGACGATGCGCACGCCCGCCCCGTCG
>DATFFY010000170.1:0-6786 GCA_035249805.1 Acidimicrobiales bacterium
GGACCAGGCGCTCGCCCGGGTCCGCGATGCCGGGCATGCCGGCGTCGGTCACGACGGCCACCCGCTCGCCCCGGGCCAGGCGCTCCAGCACCCCGCGGACGGCGGCCGCCTCGGTGTGGTCGTTGACGACGACGAGCGGCCGCTTCTCGATGCCGGCGTGCTGCAGGAGCCGCCCGGTGCGACGGGTGTCCTCGCAGCAGATGGCGTCGGCGCCCCGCAGCGCCTCGATGGCGCGCGGGGACAGGTCGGCCAGGTTGCCGATGGGCGTGCCGACGAGGACGAGGGCCATCAGGCCGCCCCGTCCGGGTGCTCGTCGCGGAGCTCGAGCTGGTCGCCCGCGGTGAGCTCCCAGCGCGCGAACGCGCCGGCCTCGGCCTCGAGGACGGCGTGGGCCCGCAGGACCGGCATGCTCACGCGGTGCCGGCCGAGCCGGGCCGTCCGCAGCACGACGAGGTCCCGGTCGCACCAGGCCACGTCGATCGGGAACCGCATGCCGAAGCTGTGCACCGAGCGGGCCGGCTGGAGGAGCAGCGCCCCGTCGATGCCGTCGCGCCCGAGCAGTCCCCGACGGCGGGCCGTCCGTGTCGCGGCCACCTCGAGGCTGGCCAGCACGTCCCCGTCCCGCAGCAGCCAGGCCACGGGGAGAGGCTAGGTGCCTCAGACGTTGAAGCGGATCTCGAGCACGTCGCCGTCCTGGACGACGTAGTCCTTGCCCTCGACCCGGAGCTTCCCGACCTCCTTGGCCTTGGTCCAGGACCCGAGCTCGAGGAGCGCGTCCCACTGGATGACCTCGGCCCGGATGAACCCCCGCTCGAGGTCCGTGTGGATCACGCCGGCGCACTGCGGCGCCTTCGCGCCGGCCCGGAAGGTCCAGGCCCGGGACTCCTTGTCGCCGGTCGTGAGGAAGGTGCGCAGACCGAGCAGCTGGTAGGCCGCGTGGACGAAGCGGGGCAGGGCCCCCTCGCCGAGGCCGAGGCCCTCGAGCATCTCGGCCCGCTCCTCCGGCTCCAGCAGCGCCGCCTCGGCCTCGAGCTGGACGCACATGGCGAGCACCTCGGCGTGGTCGCCGAGCTCGGCCCGCACGGGTGCGAGGACCGGCTCGACGTCGACGAGCTGGTCCTCGTCGACGTTCACCAGGGCCATCACGGGTCGGTTGGTGAGGAGGAAGTACGGGCGCAGGAGCCGGCGCTGATCGTCCGACAGCCCCGCCCGGTACAGCGGCGTACCAGCCGACAGGAGGCCGCGCGCCACGTCGAGGGCAGCCACCTCGTCGGCCAGCGAGCGGTCGCCCTTGGCCGCCTTGCGCCGCTTCTCGATCTGCGACTCGACCGTCTCCAGGTCCGCGTACACGAGCTCGAGCTCGACGATGCCGAGGTGCTCGAGGGGGTCGGTGGACCCGGGGACGTCGTCGTCCACGAAGGCCCGCAGCACGAACACGACGGCGTCGACCTCACGGATGTGGGCCAGGAACCGGTTGCCCAGGCCCTCGCCCTTGCTGGCCCCCGCGACGAGCCCGCCGATGTCGACGAACTGCACCGTGGCCGGGACGACGTTGCGGCTCGAGCTCATCGCGGCCAGGGCGTCGAGGCGGGGGTCCGGCACCCTGGCCACGCCCACGTTCGGGTCCGTCGTCGCGAAGGCGTACGGCGCGGCGAGGGCGCCGCCGCCGGCCAGTGCGTTGTAGAGGGAGGACTTCCCCGCGTTGGGGAGCCCCACGAAGCCGAACCGCTCCATAGGGCTGTCGACCCTACCCAGGGGCGCGAACCCGCCCCCCATCGTCACTACCCTCTGTCGGATGCCGATGGCCCCCGCCGACGCCCTCGACCGGGTCGTCTACTACCTCGACCGAGCCTTGGCCGAGGGCCGGCGGGTCGCCGCCTACCACAAGGCCGCGGAGATCGTGCGGGAGGTCGGCGACGAGGAGATCGCCCGCCGCCACGCCGACGGCTCCCTCACGGACCTGCCCGGCATCGGTCCGTCGACCAGCAAGGTCATCGCCATGGCCCTCGACGGCGAGATCGACGAGTACCTGGCCGAGCTCGACGGTGAGACCGAGATCCCCGAGGGCGAGGGAGCCGGGCTGCGGGCCGCGCTGAAGGGCGACTGCCACACGCACTCGACGTGGAGCGACGGCGGCGCGTCCGTGGAGGACATGGCCCGCACCGCGATGGAGCTCGGCCACGAGTACCTCGTGATGACCGACCACTCCCCTCGCCTCACGGTGGCCCACGGCCTCAACCGCGAGCGGCTCCTCGCGCAGCTCGACGAGATCGCCGCGCTCAACGAGCGGCTCTCGCCGTTCCGGATCCTGACGGGGATGGAGGTGGACATCCTCGAGGACGGGTCGCTCGACCAGGACGAGGACCTGCTCGAGCGCCTCGACGTGGTCGTCGCCAGCGTGCACTCGAAGCTGCGCATGCCGGGACCGGAGATGACCCGCCGCATGGTGCTGGCCGTGGCCAGTCCGCACGTCGACATCCTCGGCCACTGCACGGGCCGCAAGGTCGTCGGGTCGGGCCGGCCGCAGTCGACGTTCGACGCGGACCTCGTGTTCGCCGCGTGCGCCCGGTTCGGCACGGCCGTCGAGATCAACTGTCGTCCCGAGCGGCAGGACCCCCCCGAGGAGCTGCTCCAGCTCGCGCTCGACTGGGACTGCAGGATCTCCATCGACACCGACGCCCACGCGCCGGGCCAGATGGAGTGGCAGCTCTACGGGTGCGACAAGGCCGCTCGCATGGGCATCGAGGCGGACCGCATCGTGAACACGATGGGCGCCGACGACCTCCTCGCATGGGCGGGCTCGCACCCCACGGAGTAGCCCGGCGGGCTCAGACCCCGAAGGCGAAGAACATCAGCTGGCAGGCGTGGGCCACGAGGGACGGCCCGCCCGGACCGGCGGGGTCCCAGAGGGCCATCTCGACCGACGCGTACCCGTCGCCGGCCTGGCGGGCCCGGTTGTGGGCGAGCAGCCAGCCGGGCGACGCCGTGCCGAGGACGTGGACGGTGAGGTCCACGCTCGGACCGAACCAGGGGTCGTCCTGCGGGCCGAGCTTCTGGCCGACGGCGCCGGGCATGGTGTCGCAGAGGACGAGGGACGCGAGCGGGTCGAGCTCGCCGTCGGACCCGAGCGGCGGGTCGTCGAGCCGGTACCAGTACGCGCACTCGGCCGGACCGTCCTCGAAGGGCTCCCACGGGGCCCGGCCGATCGCCGGGCGGCACTCGACGATCTCGTCCCAGAAGGGCATCGGCGGCCGCGGGAACTCGAAGTCGACGCCCTCCGGCAGCGGATCGCGGAAGCCGCGCAGCTGCTCGGGCGCCTCGACCACCGGCATCCGCAGCTCGGTGAACTCGAAGCCGCGGCGGGGGCCGCCGAAGGCGGCGATGGCGGTGAGGCCGGCGGACCGGCCGGGGTTGCGGACGGTGGCCTGCAGCTGCGACATGGACCGACCCCGGCGGAGGACCTGGACGTCGATCTCGACGGGGCCGCCCGCCACCTGGCCGGCGAAGACCGCCGTGATCGTGCGCAGCCGCTGTGCCGGGTCGGCGAGGACCACCTCCATCGCGCTCGCCGCCAGCGCGGCGACGATGCCGCCCTGGGGCACCACGACGAGCATCCAGGGGTCGGACACCTGCGAGGTGAACCGGAGCGGGTCCGACGGATCCCGCTCGAGCTCGAGGTCGTCCCAACCCGTCGTCCCCATCGGGACGACCCTATCGACGGCCTGTGACAGCGCCGGCGGCGATTTCGGCGGGCCCGGTGGGCACCGGTAGCCTCGTCGCCCTATGTCGAAGCGCACCAAGAAGGCCACCCTGCGGGCCCGCAAGAAGAAGGCCAACCACGGCCGCAAGCCCAACCGCGGGCGCAACTCCTGACCCAGCTTCGGTGAGGTTCTCGCGACGGACGGCACACAGAAGCGTGTGCGAGGCGTCGCGGGTTCGATGGGTCTGAGGAACCCGCGACGCCTCGGACACGGTTTCGTACGGCCCCCGTCGCGAGTTCGGATCACCGGCGCCGGTCAGGCGGGGCGCCGACGCAGCGCTCGCAGCCGCCTGGCGGCCTCGCTGACCCGGGCGAAGACGACCTGGGGCTCGTGCCACACCTCGCGGTCCCATACCTCGACCACCTCGAACCCGTCGGCCTCGAGCTGCTCGCGACGAGCTGCGTCGGCCACCCGATCCACCAATGCCGCGTGGTGGCGCTCGCTCTGGACCTCGACGACGAGCGGCATCCCGGTGGCGACGAAGTCGACGCGGCCGGTCCACGCCTCGCCGCCGGCGTCCACCTGCCGACGCATCGCGGGCAGCAACGGCGAGTCCACGAGCTCCGCGAACCGGTGCTCGAGCGTGGTCGCGGCCGGGACGTAGTCCGGGCCACGGTCCTCCAGGAGCGCCCGCATCGCCGTCGTGCCGCGGCGGCCCCGCTTGCCGAGCTCCGCCAACGTCGCGTGGAGCGTGCGGCCATCCACGAGCCGCTCGGCCCAGAACCAGTCGAGCAACCGCTCCACGCGGGCGGGGTGGAGGATCCTGGCCAGGTCGAACACGGTCCGTCCGGGAGCGGTCACCGGGATGCCGTGGACCAGCCTGACGTGCTGCGGCCGAAGGTCGTTCACCTCATGGACGTGGGCGAGGCGAGAGCCGCGCCTGGATACGCCGCGATGCCGGGTGACGTGGATCGGCTCGGGTCGGCAGCCCGGTGCGCCCCAGAGGTGTGCCGCGGCGGTGTGCGACAGGACCGCTCCGGGGCTGGCGTCCAGCACTGCTGCCATCAGCGACTGATGGACCGTGCGAGGAGCTCCCCGCAGCCCGAGCACACCGTCGGTCAGCCGCTCGAATCGTCGCCCGGACGAGAGGCGGGCGATCTCCGTCGAGCTGGCCCCGAGGCCGTAGAGCTGGAACACGGCGACAAGTGCGTGCTGGCGTGTCGCGAGCGCCTCGATCTTCGAGTCGAGTCGCATGTCGATCGATTGTGGGACGTCGGTGTGACAGCCCGGTCACCCCATTCGAACTCGCGACGGACACGACACAGATCAGTACCCGCGTCATCGCGAGTTCGTGCGGGGGGATCGAACCCGCGACGTCGGCGACACGCATGTGTGTGCCAGCCGTCGCGAGTTCGTTGGGGGGGTGGGCGACACGCGCCGGGTTCAGCGGAGGGTGGTGCGGAGGGCGAGCTTGGCGGCGTTCCAGCCGCACATGCCGTGGATGCCCCCGCCCGGTGGGGTCGACGCCGAGCAGATGAAGAAGCGTCGGTTCGGCGTCCGGTAGGGGTGGGGGCCGACGACGGGGCGGAACGGGAGCTGGAGGCCGTCGTTGGCGCCGCCGGCGATGTCCCCGCCGACGAGGTTGGCGTCGTGGGCCTCGAACCAGCTGGCGCCGGCGCGGTGGCGGGCCAGCACGATGTCCCGGAAGCCGGGGGCGAAGCGCTCGAGCTGGTCCTCGATGGCCGACGTGAGGTCGACGTCGGAGCCGTGCGGCGCGTGGCAGTACGTCCAGAGCGTGTGCCGGCCGGCCGGCGCCCGCGTGTCGTCGAACCGGCTGTGCTGGGCCACCAGGACGAAGGGCCGGGACGGGTGGCGGCCCGCGCCCACCTCGGCCTCGGAGCGGGCCACCTCCTCGAGGGTGCCGCCGAGGTGGACGGTGCCGGCGCGGTGGCAGTCCGGGTTCGTCCAGGGGACGGGCTCGGACAGCGCGTAGTCGACCTTCCACGAGGCCGGGCCGTAGCGGAACCGGGTGAGGCGCCGGCGGTACCGGGGAGGGAGCTCGTCCCCGACGATGGCGACCAGCTGCCGCGGCGAGACGTCGAAGAGCACGGCCCGCGAGTCGGGGAGATCGCGGAGCGACCGGACCGGGCGCTGGACCTCGATCGTGCCCCCGAGCTCGGCGAGCCGAGCGGTCATCGCGGTGGCGATGGTCTGCGCGCCGCCGCGGGTCATCGGCCAGCCGCCGACGTGCGCGGGCGCCGCGAGCATGAGCCCCGCCGCGGTGGTGAACGGCTTGTCCAGCGGCACGAACGAGTGGGCGGCGTTCCCGGCGAACAACCCCTTCGCCTCCTCCGTGCGGAAGGCGCGCGACGCGAACAGCGTGCTCGGCAGCAGCCCGCGCGCGCCGAACGCGCCGAGCGTCAGCGGGTGACGGGGAACGCGGAGCAGCGGACCCAGCGCGTCGTCGGCCAGCGCGTCCCACCGCCGGGCGACCCAGCCGACGTGGCGGTCCCAGGCGCGGCCGTCCACGCCCAAGCCGGCCGCGGTGTCCTCGATCGACCGGTGGAGGACACCGGCCCGTCCACCGTCGAGCGGGTGGGCCAGCGGGACCTCCGGGTGGACGAGCTCGAGCCCGTGTCGCTCGAGGCCGGCCTGCCGGAAGTACGGCGAGATGGCGACGAGCGGATGGATGGCCGAGCAGACGTCGTGGCGGAAGCCCGGCAGCGTGAGCTCCGCGGTGCGGGTGCCCCCACCGATCTCGCCGGTGGCCTCGAGCACGAGCACGGAGCGCCCGGCCTCGGCGCAGGTGATCGCGGCCGCCAGCCCGTTCGGTCCGGCCCCCACGACCACCACGTCGACCATCCACTGCACCCTAGGAGCCGTCCGTGCTCGGGCGGCTCCCTCGACGCCTATGGTCGTCCTGCATGGGTGTCGAGATCGACGAGATCACCGTCGCCGACGAGCCCGCGACGTGGGCCGCCGCCGGGTTCACCGTCGACGGTGACGGCGCCTGCCGGATCGGCTCGGTGCGGGTGCGGCTCATGGGCCGGGACCACGGCAAGCGCATCGTCGGCTGGTCCCTGCG
>DATFFY010000171.1:0-12261 GCA_035249805.1 Acidimicrobiales bacterium
CCGTGTACCGCCGGCGGCGGGCCCTGGCGCTCGCCGCCCTGGCCACGCTCGTCGTGGTCACCGTCCTCCTGGCCGGCGCCATCTCGGCCAGGCTCGCCGGCGGCGGCCACCCCTCCGTCGCCGTCGGCGCTCCCTCGCGCATCGCGACCCACGAGTGGATCGTCCAACCGGGCGACACGCTCTGGTCGATCGCCACCGAGCTCGCGCCCGACGCGGACCCGCGGGCGACGGTCGACCGGCTCGTCGACGCCAACGGCGACGACCCCCTCGAGGTCGGCCAACGCCTCGTCCTCCCCTGACGGGGCGCCGGTCATAGTGTGCGGGGCGTGCGGTGCCCCGCGTGCGGCTCCTTCGACGACAAGGTCATCGACTCGCGGCAGGCCGACGACGGGACGTCCATCCGCCGGCGGCGCGTGTGCGTCGCGTGCGAGCGCCGCTTCACGACCTTCGAGCGCGTCGAGGAGGCGCCGCTCGTGGTGACGAAGCGCTCCGGCGATCGGGTGCCCTTCGACCGGGCCAAGATCGCCGCCGGCATCCGCGCCGCGGCCAAGGGCCGGCCCGTCGATGCCGACGACGGCGAGGCCGTGGACGAGCTGGCCAGCGCGGTCGAGGACTCGCTCCGCCTCGAGGGCCGGTCGGAGGTGACGTCCGAGGAGATCGGTCGCGCCGTCCTCGAGCGGCTGCGCGAGGCCGACCCTGTGGCGGCGATCCGCTTCGCCAGCGTCTACCTCGGCTTCGACGACCTCGCGGACTTCGAGCGCGAGGTCACCCTGCTGTCCAAGCGCACCGCGCCCAAGCCGTCCACCGCCTAGGGCCCGGGCGCCGCGGGGTCAGCGGGCTCGGAGCCAGCGACCCAGCAGCAGGTCGTCGCCCTCGAGCACGCGGTCGAGCACGCAGCCCCGGGGCGCGCCCGGTCGTGGCCCCACCGCGGAGCGCTCGGAGGTGTCGCCCACGAGCATCGGCGCGATGGTCAGGTCCCACTCGTCGACGAGGTCGGCCGCCACGAGGTCGCCGTTCAGGCGGGGGCCGCCCTCGCAGGTCACCACCTCGAACCCCCGGCCGGCGAGCTCGCCCATCGCGGCCGGGAGGTCGACGTCGTCCTCGCCGGCCACGATCACGTCGGCCCGCTCGGTCACCGACCGGCGCAGCTCCACCGGAGAGGCGTCGCAGGTCACGACGATCGGTCGGGGGTCCTCGCTGCGGAACAGGGGGCTGTCGAGGTTCAGCTGCAGCGACCGGGTGACCACCGCGATCGGCGGCAGGTCGACCTGGCCCCGGGCCCGCCGGGCGGCGCGCTGCGCCTCGGTGCACCGGACCGGCCCGTAGCCCTCGGCCCGGACGGTCCCGGCGCCGGCGAGCACGACGTCGCCCACCGCCCGCAGCGCGAAGAACACGGCGCGGTCCGCCGGTCGGCCCAGCTGGCCGCTGCGTCCCTCCACGGTCACGGCGCCGTCGAGCGAGGCGATCATGTTCACCAGGAGCCACGGGCGCCCCACCGGCAGGGGGCGGGCCTCGGCGGCGATCAGGGCGTCGACGTCGTCGACCTCGGTGGGGTCGGGCCACAGCCGGCGCACCGCCGCAACCTACCTCCGGGCACGTGGAGTAGCGGTCGGACCCGCCTGGGCGGCAGGATGCCTCGGGAGTCGGCTGGAGGGGGGAGACCAGATGACGCGCACGGCGTTCCGCACGTGCCCGCTGTGCGAGGCGGGGTGCGGCCTCGAGATCGCGCTCCGGGACGGCCCGGACGGGGAGGAGGTCGCCCGGATCCGGGGTGACCAGGACGACGTCTTCAGCAAGGGCTACATCTGCCCCAAGGGCTCGACCCTCAAGCAGCTGCACGAGGACCCCGACCGCGTGCGCCGCCCGCTGGTGAAGCGCGACGGCGAGTTCGTGGAGGTCGGGTGGGACGAGGCCTTCGAGGTCATCGAGCGCGGCCTGCTGCCGGTGATCGAGGCCCACGGCCGCGATGCCTGCGCCGCGTACCTCGGCAACCCCTCCGCCCACAGCCTCGCCGGGATGCTCTACGCCCGAGCCGTCTTCAAGGCCCTCGGCAGCCGGAACATCTACACCGCGTCGACGGTCGACCAGCGGCCGAAGGAGATCAGCGCGGCGCTCATGTTCGGCGGGGGGCTCAACGTGCCCATCCCCGACATCGACCGCACCGACCACCTCCTCATGCTCGGGGCCAACCCCTTCGCCTCGAACGGGAGCCTCGCGACGGCGCCGGACTGGCCCGGCCGGCTGGAGCGCCTCGTCGAGCGCGGGCGGCTCGTGGTGGTCGACCCTCGCCGCTCCCGGACCGCCGAGATGGCGAGCGAGTGGGTGCCCGTGCGCCCCGGGAGCGACGGCTACCTGCTGATGGCGATGGTGCAGGTGCTCTTCTCGGAGGACCTGGTGGACCTCGGTCCGCTGGCCGGGCTCGTCACGGGCCTCGACGAGGTGCGAGCCGTGTGCGAGCCCTTCACCCCGGAGGTCGTGGCCGGGTCCGTCGGGCTCGAGCCCGACCACATCCGGCGGCTGGCCCGGGAGCTCGCGGCCGCGCCGAGCGCCTGCGTGTACGGCCGCATCGGCACCACGACGGCGGAGTTCGGGACGATCACGTCCTGGCTCATCGACGTGCTGAACGTCCTCACGGGCAACCTCGACCGGCCCGGGGGCGCGATGTTCACGAGGGCGGCCGCCGGTGCGGCGAACACGCGCGGCAAGCCGCGGTACGGCCGGGAGGTGCGCCTGCACCGTCACGCCTCGCGCGTCCGGGGCCTGCCCGAGACGATGGGGGAGCTGCCGGTCGTCGCGCTCGCCGAGGAGATCGACACGCCCGGCGAGGGTCAGATCCGCGCCCTCCTCACGGTCGCCGGCAACCCCGTGCTGTCGACGCCGAACGGGGCCCGCCTCGACGCCGCCCTCGACACCCTCGACTTCATGGTGTCCGTCGACATCTACGTCAACGAGACCACCCGCCACGCCGACGTGATCCTGCCGTCGCCGTCGGCGCTGCAGAAGGACCACTACGACATCGCCCTGCTGGCGCTCGCGATCCGCAACGTCGCCAACTACAGCGAGGCGGTGCTCCCCCTCGGTCCGGACGAGCTCGACGAGTGGGAGGTGCTCGCCCGCCTCGCCCTCGTGCTCCAGGGGCTCGGGGCGACGGCGGACGCCTCCCTCGTCGACGACCTGATGGTCGACGGCCTGATCTCGTCGAGCACCGGTGACGAGACCAGCCCGATCCACGGTCGGGATCCGGAGGAGATCAAGGCCGCCCTCGGTGACCGGCGGGGCCCCGCGCGGATCGTCGACTTCATGCTGCGGGTCGGGCCCTACGGCGAGGGCTTCGGCAGGGACCCCGACGGGCTGAGCCTCGACGTCCTGCTCGCGAACCCCCACGGCGTGGACCTGGGTGCGCTGGAGCCCCGGCTGCCCGACGTGCTGCGCACGCCCGACGGGATGATCGCCCTCGCCCCCGAGCTCCTGCTCGCCGACGTCGAGCGGATGCGCGCCGGCCTCGACGGCCGCCGGGACCACCGCTTCGTGCTCGTCGGCCGGCGCCACCTGCGCTCCAACAACTCCTGGATGCACAACGTGAACGTGCTCGTGAAGGGCAAGCCCCGCTGCACGCTGCAGCTGCACCCCGACGACGCGGCCGACCTCGGCCTCGCCTCCGGCGACCCGGCCCGCGTGCGCTCGCGGGTCGGGGAGGTCATCGTGCCCGTCGAGGTGACCGACGGGATCCGGCCGGGGGTCGTGAGCATCCCGCACGGGTGGGGCCACGACCGGCCCGGCACCCGGCTCGGGGTCGCCCGCGAGCACGCCGGCGTGAACAGCAACCTCCTCGCCGACGAGGAGCTGTTCGACGTGGTGTCCGGCAACGCGGTGCTCAACGGCATCCCCGTCGACGTCGCTCGGGCCTGACCCATGGGGAAGATCACGGACGCGGTGCGGGAGGCCGCGGGGGACTTCGCCCGCGGCACGAAGGCCTTCCCGGGCTCGGTGTCGCGGGCGATCCGCGACCCCCGGTCGCTCACCGACGGCGCGCCCGTCCTCCCGATCGCCGTCCTGTTCGGCCACACGTTCCTCGACGCGTTCGACCGCTACGGCTTCAACGTCATCCTGCCGGAGGTCCAGGACCACTTCGACCTCGACCTCGACGAGGTCACCGCGCTCGCCTCCGTGGCCATCGTGGCCGGGATCCTCCTCAGCCTGCCCGTGTCGCTGTGGTCGGACCGCGGCGGTCGGCGCATCTGGTTCCTGGCCGGCGGCGCGCTCGTCGCCGCCGCCTTCAGCGTGACGGCCGGCATCGCGACCACGATCGCGCTGTTCGGGCTGTCCCGGGCCGGGTTCGGCTTCGGGCTGATCGTGAACGACCCCGTGCAGCAGAGCCTCCTGGCGGACTTCACCCCGGTGAAGGCGCGCCCGTCGGTGTTCGCGGGCCGCCAGATGATGGACAACGTGGGCGGCCTGCTCGGGCCGCTCGTGTTCGGCCTGCTGGCCTTCCTCGTCAGCTGGCGGGCGCCCCTCATCGGGGTCGGCATCCTGGCGATCGGCCTCGGGTTCCTGTCCCTGCGCCTGCGCGAGCCGGCGAAGGGGTGCATGGAGCGCGCCGAGATGGGCGTCACCGGCACCGACCTCGAGGTCGAGGAGGAGGCGGCGGGCTTCCGCGAGGCGTGGCGGACCCTCAAGGTCATCCCCACCGTGCGCACGCTGTGGTTCTCGCTGCCGTTCCTGTTCGGCGGCGTGCTCGGGATGTTCGTCCTCATCCCCCTGTTCCTCGACGAGGTCTACGGCATGAGCGCGGCCGAGCGGGGCACCGCGTCGGCCCTCATCGGCATCCCGGGCATCTTCGGGCTGTTCGTCGGCATCGCCCTCTCGAAGCGGTTCCTGTTCTCCGACGCACCGTGGCGCATGTTCCAGCTCATCGGCGGGATCGCCATCGCGATCTGCGCCTGCGTCGTGTGGATGGCGGCGATGCCCAACCTCGCGCTGTCCCTCGTCGGCATCACCCTCCTCGTCATGCTCTTCTCGCTGATCCTCCCCGCCTTCGGCACGCTCTTCTCGATCGTGATGCCCCCGCAGGCGCGGACGGTCGGCTTCGCGCTGACGCGCCTGTGGGCGCTGCCCGGGCTGTTCGTGCTGCCGATCGGCGGGGCGATCGGGGACGCCCACGGGCTCCGCTGGGGCGTGCTGGTCAGCCTCCCGATCTTCTTCGTCGGCGCGCTGATCATCGGTCGCGGCGGCCGCACCTTCCAGGCCGACATGCTGGCGGCCCACGAGGCGTCGATGCGCGCCCTCGAGCGGCAGCGGGCGGAGCGGGCCGCGGCCCGCTCCGAGGCCGTGGCCGACTGACGAGCCCTACCGGTCGGGCCGCGCCACGCGGTCCCGCTCCTCGTCGCAGAGGAGCCTCGGGTCCGACGCCGCGGCCGCCTCCGGGTTCACCTCGTCGCGCAGCCGGCGCAGCAGGGACGTGAGCGTCTCGACCTCCTCGGCCGTGTACACCGCGTCGAACAGCTCGCGGAGGTGGTCGAGGTGCACCGGCACCGCCGCGGAGATGCGCTGCTCCCCGGCCTCGGTGAGCACCGCGAAGGCCCCCCGGCGGTCCGACGGGCACGCCTCCCGCACGACGAGCCCCGCGGCCTCGAGGCGGTCGACGGCACGGGTGAGCCCGCTGGGGGAGAGGGTCGTCTGCGCGGCGAGGTCGCTCATCCGCAGCCGGTGGCCCGGGCTGCGGACCAGGCGCATGAGCACGTCGAACCACTGCACCGAGAGGCCGCTCGCCTGCGCCAGCAGGCCCTCCAGGCGCCCGGAGAAGCCCGCGTGGGCCTCCACGAAGAGCCCTGCGGTCGTCAGGAGCGGGTCGCCCAGGGTGTCCGAGGGGAGTGGCGCCATGGAGCACAGCCTACCGGTGGTGGTTGCGGACGCAAGGATCTTCGTATAAGGTGCTTGCACAAGCAACTTTTCCGTCACCAAGGAGCCCCCGATGACCACCCAGACGACCACCAGCCCCGTCACCCGCACCGTGGACGGCGTCGAGGTGCCGGCCTCCGGCCGGTACGCGATCGACGCGAGCCACTCCCACGTGGGCTTCAGCGTCCGCCACGTCATGGTGTCGCGCACGAAGGGCCGCTTCGCCGACGTGACCGGCGAGGTCACCATCGGCGAGGACCCGCTCGACTCCTCCGTCGAGGTCGAGATCCAGGCCGCCTCGATCGACACCCGGGACGAGACCCGGGACGGGCACCTGCGCTCGCCCGACTTCCTCGACGTGGAGCAGTTCCCCACCCTGACCTACCGATCCCGCCAGGTGATCCCGGCCGGCCGGGGCCGCTGGACCGTCGAGGGCGACCTCACCGTCCGGGGCGTGACCCGTCCCGTGCCCCTCGAGGTGACGTTCGAGGGCGGGGCCAAGGACCCCTGGGGCGGGGAGCGGATCGGCTTCACCGCCTCCGCCGAGCTCGACCGGGAGGCGTTCGGCCTGACCTGGAACCAGGCGCTGGAGACCGGCGGGGTCCTGGTGGGCAAGACCGTCAAGATCGAGATCGAGGCCGAGGCCGTCCACCAGTGATCCACAGGGAAGCCGCCCAAATTCACAGGGTTGTTCCCCTAGCGCTCCACAAGCCTGCGTCTTTAGGTTGCGTTCTCATGCGGAAGGGCCGCGGCGTGATCGATCGGATTGGTGGCAGTCGGTTCACGTCTGTGGTGGGCTGGACGACTCCTTGGGGGACCGCAGCTCAGGGCGCGCCGCGCGTGGCGCCCTGGGTGCCGGCTTCTTGACCTGGGAGATCGTGCCGCGGCCCCGCCGCGCCCGGTCGGCCGAGGACCGGGATGAAAAAGGGCGCTCGGGACGTTGACATGCCCGTAGTTACAGTGCTGTAGTTCTCCCCACATCTTGTGGCTCGGGGGCGTCGGAGGACGAAGGAGCCACAAGACCTGGTGGGTCGGAGCTCCCCCTCCCGAGACCGCCGGGTTCCACACCGCCCTCACCCTCTCCTCCGTATCCTCGACCAGGGAAGGCACGCACGAATGGCTCTCGCACCCGAGCAGACCGGCATCGGCATCCGCCGCCACTTCACCACCGGCGGCGTGGACCCCTACGACGAGGTCACCTGGGAGCGGCGCGACGCGCGCATCACGAACTTCCAGGACGGGTCGGTCGCCTTCGAGCAGCTCGGGGTCGAGTTCCCGGCCAGCTGGTCGGTGAACGCGGCGAACATCGTCGCCCAGAAGTACTTCCGGGGGACCCCCGGCACCGCCGAGCGCGAGTCGTCGCTGCGCCAGGTCATCGACCGGGTGGCCGACACGATCACGCAGTGGGGCCTCGACGGCGGGTATTTCGTCGACGTGCAGGAGGCCCGGGTCTTCAACGAGGAGCTCCGCCACCTGCTCGTCACGCAGAAGGCCGCGTTCAACTCGCCGGTCTGGTTCAACATCGGCGTGCCCGGCGTGCCGCAGCAGGCGTCGGCCTGCTTCATCCTCGCCGTCGACGACCAGATGGACTCGATCCTGAACTGGTACGTCGAGGAGGGCACGATCTTCAAGGGCGGCTCGGGGTCGGGCATCAACCTGTCCCGCATCCGCTCGTCGCAGGAGCTGCTCAAGGGCGGCGGCACCGCGTCCGGGCCGGTCAGCTTCATGCGGGGCGCCGACGCGTCGGCCGGCACGATCAAGTCGGGTGGCAAGACCCGTCGCGCCGCCAAGATGGTCATCCTCAACGTCGACCACCCCGACGTCGAGGACTTCATCTGGGTGAAGGCCCGCGAGGAGCGCAAGATCCGCGTCCTCGAGGAGGCCGGGTTCGACATGTCCCTCGACGGCAAGGACATGGCGTCGGTCCAGTACCAGAACGCGAACAACTCCGTGCGCGTCACCGACGAGTTCATGCAGGCCGTGGTCGACGACGGCGACTGGCAGCTGAAGGCCGTCACCGACGGCACGGTCGTGAAGACCGTCAAGGCCCGCGACCTCATGCGCCAGATCGCGCAGGCCGCCTGGGAGTGCGCCGACCCCGGGATGCAGTTCGACACGACGATCAACCGGTGGCACACCGCGTGCAACACCGGCCGGATCAACGGCTCGAACCCGTGCTCGGAGTACATGCACCTCGACAACTCGGCCTGCAACCTGGCCAGCCTGAACCTGCTCAAGTTCCTCGACGAGGAGGGCACCTTCGACGTCGCGGGGTACCGGCACGCCGTCGAGATCATGTTCACCGGCCAGGAGATCCTGGTCGGGCGGGCCGACTACCCCACGCCGGCGATCGGCGAGACGTCGCGCCGGTTCCGCCAGCTCGGCCTCGGCTACGCCAACCTCGGTGCCCTCCTCATGGCGTTGGGCCTGCCCTACGACAGCGACGCCGGCCGGGCCTACGCCGCCGCGCTCACGTCGCTGATGACGGGCCACGCGTACGCCACCTCGGCCAGGACCGCGGCCCGCATGGGCCCGTTCGCCGGCTTCGAGGAGAACCGGGAGCACATGCTCCGCGTCCTGCGCCAGCACCAGGAGGCCGCCGCCCACATCGACGAGGACCTCGTCCCCGCCGACCTCCTCGGCGCGGCCCAGACGTGCTGGGACGAGGCGTGCGACCTCGCCGACCAGTTCGGCGTGCGCAACTCGCAGGCGTCGGTCCTCGCGCCCACCGGCACGATCGGCTTGATGATGGACTGCGACACCACGGGCATCGAGCCGGACCTCGGCCTCTGCAAGGTCAAGAAGCTGGTGGGCGGCGGCACGATGTCGATCGTCAACCAGACCGTGCCGCGGGCCCTCGGCCGCCTGGGGTACACGGACGAGCAGGCCGCGGAGATCATCGCCTACATCGACGAGCACAAGTCGATCCTCGGCGCCCCGCACCTCACCGCCGAGCACGTGCCCGTGTTCGCCTGCTCGATGGGCGACAACACGATCCACCACACCGGCCACGTGCGGATGATGGCGGCGGTGCAGCCGTTCATCTCGGGCGCCATCTCGAAGACCGTGAACCTGCCCGAGGAGGCGACGGTCGAGGAGGTGGAGCAGCTCCACATCGACGCCTGGAAGCTGGGGGTCAAGGCGATCGCGATCTACCGCGACAACTGCAAGGTCGCCCAGCCGCTGTCCACGGCGAAGAAGGCCGGTGCCGAGGCGCCGGTGGCGTCGCCCCAGGTGGTGGAGAAGATCGTCGAGCGGGTCGTGGAGAAGGTCATCCCCGTGCCCCAGCGCGAGAAGCTCCCGCGCCACCGCACCTCGCGCACCTTCGACTTCCGCGTCGCGGACTGCAAGGGCTTCGTCACCGTCGGCGAGTTCGCGGACGGCCGCCCGGGCGAGATCTTCCTCCGGGTGTCGAAGCAGGGCTCCACGCTCGCCGGCATCATGGACGCCTTCGCCATCTCGGTGAGCTACGGCCTCCAGTACGGCGTGCCGCTGCGGGTCTACGTGGAGACGTACACGAACACCCGCTTCGAGCCGGCCGGCATGACCGACGACCCGGACCTGCGCATCGCCACGTCGATCCTCGACTACATCTTCCGGCGCCTGGCCATCGACTACCTCTCCTTCGAGGAGCGGGCCGAGCTCAACATCCTCACCACCGGCGAGCGCACCCAGCCGACGCTCCCCGGCGTGGAGGAGACGATCACGGAGACCCGGCAGGGCACCGACATCCCGTCGGACCCGCCGAGCATCGACGCGTCGTCGCCGCTGCTCGCGAACACGTCGGACGCCCCGAAGGAGCTCAGCTCCTCCGAGCGCACCGCGGTGGCGCCCAAGGTCGTGACCCACGCCGACGCGCCGTACTGCATGCAGTGCGGCGTGCAGATGCAGCGGGCCGGCTCCTGCCACGCCTGCCCCAGCTGCGGCAGCACCAGCGGCTGCAGCTGATCCGACCTTCCGTCAGGCGGGTCGGATCAGGAAGTTCGCGCCGTAGATGTGCAGCTGCTCGGTGACCTCGGCGGCCTGGAGGTCCTGCGGCAGCCCGACCAGGGTCCGCAGGGGCACCACCGTCCCGTAGACCCAGACGACGCCCTCGGACGCGCCGCAGCCCTCGGCGGTCCGGGTGCCGACGGCGATGCCGTACGACGTCACGTCCTGCACGATCGAGGTGTCGGCGGCCGGGTCGAGCGGCACCACCGTGGCGCCGATGTGGAGCGCGGCGGCCGAGCACCCGGTGAGGCCGCCGTCGCCCAGGGCGTAGTTCACGGCCGCCAGGAACCCGGCGACGTCGGCGGCGGTGGTGTCGAAGGGCCAGTCCGGCGCGAGGAGCGCCATGCCGGCGTCGGTCCAGAGGGCGGCGCGCGTCCCGTGCTCGGTGGTCACCTGGTGCCCGACCACCGCGCCCTGCCCGTCGAGCAGCCGGGCGTCGCGGGCGACGACCTGGCCGCCGTTCGCGGGGAGCGTGACCTGGGGCCCGCCGACGACGTGCACCTCGCCGGCCAGGTTCACCACCCGGGGCGGCTCGGTGTCGAGCACCTCGACGGGGACCCCGAACCCGTCGGCGCCGGTGAGGACCTGGACCGCCTGACCGGGGCGCCAGACGAGGGAGTCGTGCACGAGCGAGCCGTTGGTCTCCCGCACCCCGACGCCGACGGCGACACCGTGGTCGTTGACCGCGTAGGGGATCGCGTTCAGGTAGCCGGTCGGCATCCCGAGCGGGTAGGCGTTGCCGTCCCGGTCCCAGGCGGTGGGGACGGCGTCGGCGCCGGCGAGGAGGAGGGTGCCGGACCAGCCGACCGCGGCGCCGACCTCGTTCGCGTCCCGGAAGACCGCGGCCTCCTTGCCCGGCAGGGGGTCGAGCAGCACGTACGCCCACCCGGGGGCGGCGCTCGCCGGGGTGGCCGGGACGGGGGTGACGGTGGCGACGACCACCAGGACGGCGCTGACCAGCACGCTCCGTAGCCACGTCATGGCCGGAGCCTACGGCTCGGCCCGACGCCCGGAGGGGAGTGGATGCAGGCCCGTCGGGTACGAACGGCACCTGTGCCCGTGCTGCGCGACCTGGGGGGTGCCACGTGATCGGTGCGATGGGCTCGTTGGCGGCGCTGACCCAGGAGGAGCCGCCGCCGGCGGGCGGGGGTGAGATCAGCGAGATCCTCATCGCCACGGCCGTGTCGTTCGCGGCCGTGGCCGCCGTGGCCGTCGTCGGCTACCTGCACCGGCGGCGAGGCTGGCTCGACCCGCTCGTCCGCCAGGTGGAGCGGCGCACGGGCCTCCCGGCGTGGACCGTGCTGCCGGTCGGCATCGTCGGGGCGAGCCTCCTCGTCGCGGTGTGGGGCTACTACTGGGACGTCTCCTGGCACATCGACCGGGGGCGCGATCCCGGGGCCTTCGCCAACCCGGCCCACTGGTGCATCATCCTCGGCCTCGACGGCATCGCCTTCGGCGGCCTCCTGTCCCTCATCCTCGGCGACGACCGCAGCCCCTCCGCGGTGCGGCTCACCCGCAGCTGGTCCGTGCCGGTGGGGGCGATCCTCCTGTCGGTGTGCGGCGTGGTCGCCCTCGCCGGCTTCCCGCTCGACGACGTCTGGCACCGCCTCTTCGGCCAGGACGTGACCGCGTGGGGCCCGACCCACATCCAGCTCATCGGCGGTGCGTCGCTCTCGACGCTCGCGTGCTGGGCGCTCGTCGTGGAGGGGGAGCGCGTCGCAGGGGGCGGGACGACGACCCTCGGACGGGGGATCCTCCGGGTCGCCGACGTCGGCTTCGCCGGGGCGCTGCTCATCGGCATGTCCACGTTGCAGGTCGAGTTCGACTTCGGCGTGCCGCAGTTCCGCGGGCTGCTCCACCCCGTGCTCCTCGCGCTCGGGGCGGGCGTCGCGCTGGTGGCCGTCCGCATCCGGCTGGGACGGGGCGGCGCGCTCATCGCGGTCGCCTTCTTCTGGGTGGCCCGTGCCGCCTTGACCGGCGGGATCATCGCCTTCGAGCGCAGCACGCAGCACATCCCGCTGTACGTCGCCGAGGCGCTCATCGTCGAGCTCGTGGCCGCCCGCGTCGGACGGGAGCGGCAGCTCACGCTCGGGGCGGTCGCCGGGGCGCTCATCGGGACGGTCGGGATGGCGAGCGAGTGGGGCTGGAGCCACGTCTGGATGCCCCAGCCCTGGCGAGGCGACCTCCTGCCGGAAGCCCTCGTGCTGTCGGCGGTCGCCGGCACGGCCGGTGGCCTGCTCGGGGGGTTCATCGGCCGTTCGCTCGCGCCCGAGGGCGTCGCCCGGGAGGTGGTCCCCGGCGCGGTGCGGGTGCTCGCCTGGGGCGGCGCGGTGGTCGCGATCGGCCTCGGCCTCCCGATGACCGAGTCGACCG
>DATFFY010000172.1:0-2044 GCA_035249805.1 Acidimicrobiales bacterium
TCGTGCCGGAGAACAGCGGCCTGACCGCCTGACGGCCTAGCTGCCGCCCCGCAGCTCCCGCTTGAGCACCTTGCCGCTGGGGTTGCGGGGCAGGGCGTCGAGGAACGTGACGTCCTTCGGCACCTTGAACCTGGCCAGCTGGCCGCGGCAGTGGTCGACGAGCTCCTCTGCGGTGGCGGTGGCGCCCTCCCGCAGGACGACGTAGGCGACGGGCACCTCGCCCCAGCGCTCGTCCGGCCGAGCGACCACCGCCGCCTCCAGCACGGCGGGGTGCTCGTAGAGGACCCGCTCGACCTCCGAGCCGGCGATGTTCTCGCCGCCGGAGATGATGAGGTCCTTGAGCCGGTCGACGATCCAGAGGTAGCCGTCCTCGTCGCGCTGGCCGACGTCGCCGGTGTGGAACCAGCCGCCCTCGAAGGCCGTGGCCGTGGCGTCGGGGTCGTTCCAGTAGCCCTGGAACACCTTGGGGCCACGGAGCACGATCTCGCCCCGCTCGCCCGGCTTCACCGACCGGCCCTGGTCGTCCCACACGTCGAGCTCGAGGTGCAGGCACGGGCGGCCGACGCTGCCGAGCTTGGACACGAGGCTGTCGCGGTCGAGGAAGGTGTCGCCCGAGACGGTCTCCGTGAGGCCGTAGGCGTCGGCGAACCAGGCCGACGGGAACGTGCGCTGGATGCGCTCGATGAGCGGGACGGGCATCTTCTCGCCGCCGTTGATGATCACCCGCACCGACGCGAGGTCGCGCTGCTCGACGTCGGGCAGGGCCATGATCGCGTTGACCATCGCGGGGGCCAGCCACACGGTCGTGACCCGCGAGCGCTCGAGCTCGTCGACGACGGCGGCGGCGTCGAACTGGCGGTGCACGATGACGGTGGCGCCGGCCGCGATGAGCGTCGTGGTCGTGAGGTCGAGCGCACCGACGTGGTACAGCGGCCCGCAGGCCAGGCCGAGGTCCGCGCTCGTGAAGCCGAACTCGACGAGGTGGGCGAGGTTCTTCCAGGCCAGGTTGGCGTGGCTGAGCATCACGCCCTTCGGCCGCCCCGTGGTGCCCGACGTGTACATGAGGCGGTGCAGGCCGTCCCACTCGCAGGGGACGTGGGGCGTGGCCGGATCGCCGGTGCGCAGGTCGGCCAGCGCCGCCCAACGTCTGTGTGCCGTCTGCGGCGCATCGCGCCCTTCTTGGCGCACAGACGTCGTGGCCCGGAGCAGATCCTCGAGGCCCTCGGTCGCCCCGTCCGCGAGGTCGACCATGGCCTCGTCGCACACGAGGGCCTTGGCCGCCGAGTGCTCGAGGATGAAGCGCACCTCCGGCGCGGCCAGCCGGAAGTTGATCGGCATGGCGATGGCGCCGACGTGGTTGGCGGCGAAGATCGTCTCGATCATCTCGGGGCAGTTCCACGAGAGCAGCCCGACCACGTCGCCCTTGCCGATCCCGTGGTCGCGCAGCCCGCCGGCCAGCGACGCGCTGCGGGCGGCCATCTCGCCGTAGGTCGTCGTCTCGCCCTCGAACACCGTGAGCGGCTTGTCCGGGGTGCGGGTGGCGTGGTGGGCCAGCACCCCGCACCAGCTCAGATCGGTCTCCATGGCGTCGGGCGCGCCGCTCAGGTGCTCAGGGGCGCTTGATCTGGAGGGTGTACGAGCCCGAGCCGCTGTAGGAGGTCACCCGCCAGTAGTAGTAGCCGGCGCTCCCGTTGTAGGTGATCGACTCCGTCGACGACGACCCGTCGCTCACCGCCACGCGCGACCACGACCAGCCGCTCCACCGGTAGAGCGCGAGGTCGAAGTCCGTGCCGGCCGGGCCGGTCAGGCAGCCGTGGTGCGTGCCGGCCGGCGCCTGCCAGTACGTCCCGTTGGGGTGGACGTCGGAGTCGTTGGTCCCCGAGAGCGTGCCCGTGAACGTCTCCACCGTGCAGCCCGAGGGGGGCGGCGGGGGCGGGGGCGGCGGAGGGGGCGGCGGGGTCGTGGTCCCGCCGAGCGTGTGGAGCAGCCGGTTCGGTGAGCCGCTGCCCGCGTTCGTCACGACGCCGGTGGTCGCGGCGCTCAC
>DATFFY010000173.1:0-2822 GCA_035249805.1 Acidimicrobiales bacterium
GGACTGGCTGAAGGTCATGGTCGCGGCCGGCTTCCAGGCGGCCACACCTGCGGCCGATCCCGCGCTCGTGCTCACCCCGGCCGCCCTCGAGCGGCTGCCCATCGTCGACGAGGCGTGCTCGGAGGAGGTCCGGGCCGCCTACGAGGCCAGCGGCGCGCTCGCCGCCGACCCGCGCACGACAGCGCCGTTCGACGCCGCCCTCGCCGCGAACACGCCCGGACAGCGCCCTGGTGCCGCGCCGGTCCTCATGATCAGCGGTGACGCCGACACGCTCATCCCGCCGTCGCTCGTGGACCTCGCCGTCACCCGCCTGTGCCGTTCGGGGCAGGCCCTCGAGCGCCGGACCTACCCCGGCGCGGACCACCTCGCGATCGCCACCGCGTCCCTCGCCGACGCGCTGCTGTGGGCCGCGGATCGCTTCGCGGGCACGGCCGTCGACGACGCGTGCGCCTGACGCCTGACGCCTGATGCTGCTCAGCGCATGCTGAGGAGCAGCGGCGCCAACCACCTGTCGGCGATCGCCTCGGCCGCGGCGTCGGTGAAGTGCACCCCGTCCGGCCTGGCACCGCCCACGCCGTCCACCGTCGAGCTGAAGGCGCCGCCCGGGCACACGTGGTCGCGGAAGTCGGCGACGGTCACACCCAGCTGGCGCATCAGCCCGTTGACCAGGTTGATGCGGCGGTTGCCTTCGGTGTTGTCGTGGTGGTTGGCGTGCTGCTCCGGGTGGAACTCGGCGCAGGGCACCGTGGTCCACACGACCTTGGCCCCGTTGCTCCGCAAGCTGTTGATCGCGGCGCGGTGATGACCGACGAGCCAGCTGTCGAAGGGCCCATCGCCCACGTGGTAGTAGGTGCCGACCCCCCACTCGACCCGCGTGCGGTCGAGGATGTCGAAGATGCTCGACTGCACGAGCACGACGTCCGGGTCGAAGCTGCTGAGCTGGCCCGGCCATTGGGCGCGACGGGCGTCGCACCCGTTGGCGCCGAAGTGCGCCGCCCCGTTCGGGTACCGCATGCCGTCCTCGCCGCTGATCGCACAGCCGTTCGCCCCGAAGTTCAGGATCTCCATGTCGCCGTGCTTCTGGGCATGGCGGCCCAGGCCCGCCCCCAGGTTCACGCTGATCGAGTCGCCGACGACCATGACCCTGAGCGGTCGCGGCACCGTGGTCGTGGGCGCGGTGGTCGGGGCCCCGGTGGTCGGAGCGCCGCCGGTGCCGCGCCCCGTCGTCGGAGTCGTCGACGACCCCGACGTGCCCGTGGTCGAGGAACCCGGGGTGGACGCCGTCGTGGCTCGTGTGCGTGTCGACGCCGTGGACCGGGAGCTCGCGGTCGACGTCGTGCCGTCCGCCAGTGTCGTCGAGGGGTCGGTGGACGTCGGCGCCGCAGTGGTGCTGGATGGCCGTTCGGCACGGATGACCTGCGGCGTGGGGCCGTCGGCTGTCTGCGTCGTCACCTTCTCCGGGGCGGTCGTGGTGCTGACGACCACGAGCAGGGCGGCCACGGCCACGGAGGCGTTGGCCCACCCGGTGAGGAGCAGGCGCGCGGGGCTGCGGGTGCCGGTGCGGATCGGCTGCTCGACGAGGACGTACGAGAGGGCCGCGAGCCCGATCGTCACCGCCATCCGCAGCGCGAACAGCGGACCCTGCTCGAGACCGGTGCGCTCCTCGTCGATCCAGAGGAACAGCGGCCAGTGGAAGAGGTAGACGCCGTAGGAGATGCGGCCGAGGGCGGGCAGCGGCCAGATCCCGAGCATCCGGGAGACCGGCGACCCGGGCTGCGTGCCGGAGGCGACCACGATCGCGGCGAGGAGCGCGATGCCGAGGAGGCCACCCTCGTAGAGCCGGTCGTCGTACTCCTGCGTGACGAACCAGAGGGCGACGGACGCGCCGAGCGCGAGCGCGCCCGCGATGTCGAGCACCCACCGGCCGGCGCCGGCCAGCTGTCGGAGGCCGTTGGGCCTGGTGATGATCAGCGCGAGCAGGACGCCGACGAGCAGCTCCGCGGCGCGGGTGTCGGTGCCGAAGTACACGCGCAGCGGCGGCTCGCCGGGGTCGTGGAGCACCGCCATGGTGATCGTCGAGGCGGCGACGAGCAGCGTGGTGACGAGGGCGAAGAGCCACCGCCGACCCTTGGCCAGGAGGAGCAGGCCCACGGCCAGGGGCGGCACCACGAGGTAGAACTGCTCCTCCACCGCGAGCGACCAGAAGTGCTGCACCGGCGACGGGTCGCCGAACAGGTCCTCGTAGGTGCGGCCCACGAAGATGAACCGCCAGTTGGCCACCCAGCCGAGGCAGGCGAACACGTCGCCCCGCAGGCCCTCGACGGACCGGCCGATGGCGGCGGTGTAGAGGGCGACGAGCCCGAGGGCGAGGATCGCCGCCGGGACGAGGCGACGGGCCCGGCGCATCCAGAAGGCGCCGAGGTCGACCCGGCCGGAGCGGCCCCGCTCGAGCAGCAGCAGGCTCGTGATGAGGAACCCGGACAGGACGAAGAACGCGGTCAGGGGCAGGTAGCCGCCGTGGATCCAGCCGAAGCCGGCGTGGAACGCGAGCACCGCGAGGAGCGCGATCGCCCGCAGCCCGTCGAAGGCGGGCAGGTACGGCATGTGCCCCTGGGTGGCGGTGACCGTGGCGGCCCGCGCCGGCTCCCGGTCCGGCTCGAGCTCGATCACGGGCTCCGGCTCGGCCCAGTCGTCGTGCCGGTACCAGGCCGCGTCGGTCTCGGGAGCGCGCCGACGCCGCGGGAGCCGATCGCGCCAGCGCGGCGGATCCTCCCACCAGTACACGGACCGGCGGCGCAACGGCATCCTCACCGGAGGGAGAG
>DATFFY010000174.1:0-3041 GCA_035249805.1 Acidimicrobiales bacterium
CGGATGGTGGGCCTGTGGGCCGTGCCGGGCGCGCCTGTTCGGTCCCGGCGCCGCGCCCGCTGACTGGCGGTCCGGCTAGGTCGAGGACGCCGCGATCCGGCGTACCGGCGAACCCGGTCTGCCGCGCCGTCCGCACCGATCGGTCGATGGTGATGGCGATGCCGACCCCCATGATCGTCCACGCTACGAGCTGCTTGATCGCGACGTACACCGGCAGCGGGAGCACGATGAGCAGCGTCAGGGTGGTCGCACCGATCGCGAAGTTCACGCCCGGGGCATCCTCGGACGGGGTCGACGATACGGGGACGACGAGAGCTCGGGTCACCAGCGGGCTCCTGGGGGCTTGTGCAGCGCCACCGAGGGCCAGAGCAACGCGAGCCGGGCCAACCTACTCGCCATCGGCCCGGCGCCGCCGTCGGGATCGACCGGGTCGAGAGCCCTCCGGTAGGCTCGCCCGTCCAACCCGGCGCTCGTAGCTCAATTGGAGAGAGCATCTGACTACGGATCAGAAGGTTGGGGGTTCGAGTCCCTCCGAGCGCGCCAACTGAAGTCGCAGGTCGCACGCTGACGCTGCAGGGGGACCGCCGTGGGTCGGATCGGACGCTGGTACGACACCCGGATCGTGCCCTGGATCGTCGACAAGGCGTGCGGCGCCCGGGACCTCGACCGATCCCGGAGGCGCGTCTGCGCAGGGCTCCGAGGTGAGGTCGTCGAGATCGGGTTCGGCTCCGGCCTGAACCTCCCGCACCTGCCGGACGCCGTCACCCATCTCCACGCGGTCGACCCGGAGCGAGCCGGTCAGCGCCTCGGCGCCGAGCGCATCGCCGCGAGCAGGGTGCCCGTCTCCTTCGTCGGGCTCGACGGCCAGGCCCTGCCGCTCGCCGACGCCAGCATGGACAGCGCCCTGTGCACGTTCACCCTGTGCACCATCCCCGATGCGGGGCTCGCGCTCGCCGAGCTGCGCCGGGTGCTCAAGCCGGGCGGCACGTTCCACTTCCTCGAACACGGCCTCTCCCCGGACCCGAAGGTCGCCCGCTGGCAGCACCGCCTCACCCCGCTGCAACGACACCTCTGCGCCGGCTGCCACTTCGATCGGCCCATCGACCTGCTCGTCCGCGATGCCGGCTTCGAGCTCGGCGAGGTCCGTCACGAGTACCGCAACGGCCCGAAGACGCCCGGCTACCTCTACGAAGGGACGGCCGTCCGGCCACGGTGAGCCAGCGGGCGTCGACGGCGAGACCAGTGGCGGGCTCCTCGAGGACCTGAGCGGGTTCCCGCGCCCCGTTCGACCGTCACGCCGTGTTGGGTGACACGGCGGTGAGGCGCTCGACGCGGCCGACCGCCAGCGGGACGTGACGATCCAGCAGGGTCACGACGTCACGCTGGTCGCGGATCTCGACGACCGCGCGGTCCCCGTTCGACTCGACCTGTCCACGGCGCCGCCCGCCGGCGCCGTGGACCCGTAGGTCGGGGAGGGTGATGACCACATCGGCGACGACCTCTCCCGCCAGCTCGGCGCTGACGATGGCGGCGTCATAGCGGGCCCGGCGCTCGTGGGGGCCCGCCGCATGGAACTGGACGACCTCGTCGAGCCCGATGAGGTCGATGATCGTCGCGAACGCGCCTTCCAGGACCACGGGCGCGACCGCGACCAGGACCCGACCCCGTGACGCTCCCACCTGAGGATTCGTACCGGGCCTGCGTCGGGGCCGATACGGGCAAAGATGACGGGATGACCGCTCCCGGCGCGATCTCGGATGCCGTCCGTCCTGCTCGTTGACGACCACGCCGTGATCGGCGTGCCCCTGACGATGGCCCTGGAGTCGAGCGGCTTCGGACCCGTGGTGGCCGCCGACGTCGACGATCTGAGCCCGGAGGCGGTGCTGGCGACGGCAGCGGCGCTGCGGCCCGACATCGTGCTGCTGGACCTGCACCTCGGTGGCGATCGGCTCGGGCTCCCGATGGTCGCCCCGCTCGTCGAGCTGGGGTCCACGGTGGTCCTCTTCACCGCGACCGAGGAGCCGCGGCTCGTGGCCGACGGCCTGCGCCGCGGCGCGGCGGGGGTGATCGACAAGGCACTGCCCTTCAACCGGCTGGTCACCGTCCTCACCGACCTCGCCGCCGGCCAGCCGCTGATGACCGACGTCGAGCGCGAGGCCTTCCTCGACGCGTTGGACGAGCGCTTCGCGGCAGAGGACGCCCGGCTCCGGCCGTTCCACACCCTCACCGGGCGTGAATCGCAGGTGCTGCGCCTGCTCATCGGCGGCCGTTCTCCCAAGGAGATCGCCCGGGAGGAGGGCATCAGCCTCTCCACCGTCCGGGGCCACATCGATCGCGTGCTCGCGAAGCTCGACGTCAGCAGCCAGCGCGAGGCCCTCGCGATGGCCCGGGTCGCGGGCTGGCCACAGCCCTGACCTAGGGCACACCGGGGGCCCCGACCGGTCAACTTTGCCCATAACGCACGACCCCGGCCATCCGTACCGTGAGCACCTGGCAGCGGAGGGTGGATGGGCTTTGGCGTGCCCGCCGCGTGCATCGACAGGCGCTCCCCGACTCTCGGGGACGGACGGAGGGTGTTCGGTGGGACGAGACCGCAATCGCGCAGGCGATCAGATGAAGCGAGTTGGAGGCCGGGCGGCGCTTGTTGGGCGTGCCTTCGCGCGGTCCGTCGTGCTCGGTATCACTGCGGTGGCGCTGGTGGCGACCGCCGCCGTGGCGGACGACATCGATGCCGATGCCGACGCAGACGCGCTGGCGACGCCGCATCAGAACACCTCCTCGGCGAACCAGGCAGCGGGTACGACGGCCTCCTACTCGTTGTCGGCGCTCATCGACGAGACGGGGAACACGACCGACAACGTGTTCCCCGGATCGCTCGTCGTCACGATCACGCGCTCGGGCGCGTGGTTGGCCGCGTCCGCAGGCACGCCCGCCTCGTTCACGTTCACCTCGTATGACGTGTCGCAGTCGGGCACGATCAGCGTCACCGTCCCGGAGTGCACCACGGTCGGAACGCAGAGCACCGTCTCGGCCACCCTGAC
>DATFFY010000175.1:0-4460 GCA_035249805.1 Acidimicrobiales bacterium
GCGTCGAACCACGGGACGATGCGCGAGCGCAGCTCGCCGCCGAGGGTGATGGTGGACGGCAGGCACAGGATGGAGCGGTCGTCGAGATCGAGGGCGGGGCCTGACACGAAGTCCTCGTGGCCGCCGATGCCGGAGTACTGCACGCCGTCGATGGTGTCGGCCACGACCTGGCCGTGGATGTCCACCGCCATGGCCGCGTTGATCGTGACCATCGCCGGGTTCGCGGCGATGAGGTCCGGCGCGTTGACGGCCTCCACCGGGAGGAAGGCCACCTCCCGGTTCTCGTGGAGCCAGTCGTAGAGGTCCCGCGACCCGGCTGCGAACGTCGCCACCGAGACCCCCGCGAGCTGCGGCTTGCGGTTGGCCACCTTCCCGGCCTGGTGCAGGCGCATGAGGCCGCTGGTGAACATCTCCGAGTGGATGCCGTAGCCGCCGCCGTCTCCCTCGGCCAGCAGCGCGGCGACCGTCGAGGGGACCGCGCCGATGCCGGTCTGCAGCGTGGCCCCGTCGGGCACGAACGCCCGCACGTGCTGCGCGATGGCCCGATCGACCTCGGTGGGCGGAGGGTCCTCGGTCGTGATCGGCGCGCCCGTGCCCTCGACGAGCACGTCGATCGCGTCGACGTGGATCGCGTGCCGATGGCCGTCGCCCCCGTAGGTGCGCGGGTAGTGCTCCGACACCTCGACCACGAGGAGGCGCTCCGGGTCGGCAGCCGCCGCATGGATCTGGGCGACGGTGGCACCGGCGTGCAGCGACAGGCTGCACCAACCGCCGGCGTCCGGGGGCGCGGCCGCCGTGCACATGACCCGAGGGGGCGCGGCGTCGAGGATCGGCCCGAAGCGCCGGAAGTCGGCCGGCGCGAACCCGAGGTTGGCGCCGCTGTCGCGCAGCATGCGCTCGAGCGGGCCGAAGAACCCGCTCAGGTAGTGCACGCCCGGATGGGCGAACAGGTCGGTGAGGACGGTGAGCAGCGCGCCGCCGACCCGCAGCTCCTGCCAGTCGGTGCGCCGGCCGAGGGCTTCGAGGAAGCCCGGTGGCTGCCCGGTCCCGAGCGGCATGCCGAGCGTGTCGACGGGACGGAGGAGCGCGGCGGCGCCGTCGGCGGTGGCGCGGATCACGGACCGACCAGCCTCGGGGCGAGCTCGTCGACCAGCACGACGACGTCGCGGGCGCAGCGCGCGAAGTCCTCGACGTCCCCTCCGCCGGGATCGACGACCTCCTCCCACGGCTCGGGGTCGATGCCGGCCAGGCCGAGGCGGGCGACGCGCTCGGCCAGGGTGGCCGCGTCGCCGGCCAGGTCACGGGCGAGGCGGCGCAGGGTGCCCGTGCGGTCGGCCACCTCGGGGTGGGTGCGCCGCACCCAGTGCACGTGCTCGGGGGCGAGGGCGATCACCAGCTCGGCGTGGCGGAGCTCGGCCGCGGTCGCCTGCCGGCTCCGGTGGTGCGGGACGGTGACGCCCACGGCATCGAGGGCGGCGCGCGTGCGGTGGCTCATCGGCTGGCCCTCGACCACGAGCGTGCCGGCGGTGACCACCGCCCGCTCGTCGAGGTGGGCCTCCAGCGCGGCGCCGGCCATCACCGACCGCGCCGCGTTGCCCGTGCAGAGGACGACGATCGGTCCCATCAGCGGAGCCGCAGCCTCGCTCGCACCGGTCGGTGGTCCGACCCCCGCTCCGGGACGACCTCCGACTGCAGCACCTCGACCCCCGGGGTGACGAGCAGGTGGTCGATGCGGCTGTGCGGGTACGGCGTCGGGAACGTGCGGCCGCGTCCGACGCGACGCCAGCCCGGCGGGGCCATCGCCGAGATCGTCCATCCCCACATGTTCATGTCGCCGAGGAGCACCCCTGCGCCCTCGGCCGGGCCGATCGCCTCCCGGAACGCGTGGCGGATCCGGTGGACGCCGAACTCGAGGTGGGGCAGGTGCGTGCCGTGGACCGCGAGCGTGCGCCCGTCCACCGTGACGTCGACGCGGATGATCGCCCGCGCCGCGGGGTCGACGTGCAGCTGCGGCAGCGGCGTGATCTTCGCCCCCTCCACCGGCAGGCGGGACAGCACGGCCAGGCACCAGTCCCCCGTGCCCTTTCGACGGTGCGGGTCGGGACGGTCGACGACGGCCGGGCGGGGCCGTTCCGAGGCGCGCCCGAGCGACTCCGCCACGACCTCGTAGCCCAGGGCGCGCGCGATGGCGTCGTGCTGCGCCTCGGCGCCGTCGGGGGCGAAGCTCTCCTGCAGCACGAGGACGTCGGCGTCGAGCCGCTCGCACGCGGGCACGACCTCGAACGGCTTGTAGCCGAGCCAGCGCAGGCCCCGCCCCCAGTGCAGGTTGAACGTCGCGACCACCACGTCCGTCACTGGGCGTCCAGGGCGTCGATGCAGGCCGGGAGCTCGGCGATCGAGGCGAGCACCGGGAACGCGTGCTCCGGGAGGACCTCCGCCTCCTCGAGCTCCCAGGTCACGTGGTACGGGATGTGCACGGCCCGTCCGCCGATGGCGAGCACGGGCAGCACGTCGCTCCGCACGGAGTTGCCGACCATCACGAACGTGGCCGGGTCGATCCGCAGCCGGTCGAGCGCCCGCCGGTACCCGCCCTCGTCCTTCTCCGAGACGATCTCGACGTGCCAGAACAGCTCGGCCATGCCCGACCGGGCCACCTTCGACTCCTGGTGGATGAGGTCGCCCTTCGTGACGACCATGACGCGGTACCGGTCCGTGAGCGCGTCGACCGCCTCGGCCACGCCGTCGAGCAGCTGGACCGGGTGGTCGAGCAGGTACTTGCCGAGGTCGACCACCCGGTCCAGCTGCTCGACCGGGTGGTCGAGCAGGTACTTGCCGAGGTCGAGGATCGCCTGCACGTCCTTGCCGGGCAGGTCGCCGCCCGTGACGTCGAGGGCCGTCTCGATCAGCGACAGCGTGAAGGCCTTCACCCCGTACCCGAAGCGGGCGAGGTTGCCGCGCTCCACCTCGACGAGCCGGGCGTCCAGGGTCGCCTCGTCGAGGTCGACGTGGGGCGCGAGGAGCTCGCGGAAGCGGGCCTGCGTGTCGACGAACAGCTGCTCGCTGTGCCAGAGCGTGTCGTCACCGTCGAGGCCGATGACCTCGATCAACGATCGGCGGCCCACGCCGCGGCCTTGCGCCCGAGCTCGGTGGACGGCGGCCCCTCGACCATCGGCCAGATCTCCTCTGCGATGCGGCGCCAGTTCGCGGTCGCCCGCAGCTGGCCGAGGATCGCGTAGAGGCCGAGGTTGATGCGCTGGATGACGACGAACTCCGGCGGGACGTTGGCGGCCCGCATGACCTCGCCGTGCGGGCCGCTCGCGTCGAAGAAGCGCCGCACGGTCTCCGACGCGTACTCGGGCGTCATCGTCCTGACGCGGTCCTCCATCACGAAGTCGTAGAAGTGCCCGTAGTAGTCCTCGATCTGCTCGTCGGTGAGCGAGCCGTCGTCCTTGAGGAGCCCGGTCTCGACGAGCAGCCGGCGATAGCGCGGGATGTCGCGGTCGAGGACCATCGCCCGGATCATCGCCTCCGCCTCGACGACCGCCTTCGGCTGGAACCGCTTCACCAGCCCGAAGTCGAGGAAGGTGACCTGCCCGCCGGGCCGGAACAGGTAGTTGCCCGGGTGGGGGTCCCCGTTGAACGCGTGGAGCCGGTAGAGGCTGCCGAACACGAAGCGGTAGATCGCCTCCGCGGCCAGGTCGCGCTCGTCCTGGGACCAGGTCTCCAGCTCCTCGAAGCGGACGCCCTCGGCCAGCTCGGTGGTCAGGACCCGTTCGCTCGACAGCTCGGGGAGCACCTCGGGGATGTGGATGAAGGGGTGGTCGCGGTAGAAGTCCGCGAAGAGCGTCTGGTTCTCGGCCTCGATGCGGTAGTCGAGCTCCTCGGCGAGCCGTTCCCGGAGCTCCTCGACGAGGGGGCCCGGCTCGAGGCCCGGGAAGAGCATGCCCATCGCGCCGAAGAGGAGGCCGGCGTTGTCGAGGTCGGCTCTGATCGCGTCGCCGACGCCGGGGTACTGCACCTTCACCGCCACCGCCCGCCCGTCGCGCGTGATCGCCCGGTGGACCTGGCCGATCGAGGCGGAGGCGATGGGCTGGGGGTCCCACGTCTCGAAGACGTCCGCGGGTGCCGCGCCCAGCTCCTCGGTGACGACCTGGGCGGCCAGCTCGGGGCTCATCGGCGGCGCGTTCGACTGCAGCTCGGCCAGCACCTCGCGCACGGGCTCGGGCATGCCCTGGTCGAGGTAGCTGGCCATCTGGCCGAGCTTCATGAGCGCGCCCTTCATGTTGCCGAGCGCGTCGGCGATGGCCTCCGCCGTCTTCAGCTCGAACCGCGCGTCGAGCTCGACCTGGCGCTCGGCCGACGCGAACGCGCGCCGGGCCCGGTGCACCGCGTACGACGTGCCCGCCTTCGCACCGATGCCGGCGACGGCCGCGTTCCGGGCCGCGCGGGTGGTGCCCTCG
>DATFFY010000176.1:0-2274 GCA_035249805.1 Acidimicrobiales bacterium
CGTCGGCCACGGCCACGCCTGCTCGCAGCGCCATGGCCACGCCGTCGCCGGTCGCCTCCGAGGGGTTCGTCGTGACGGCGAAGAGCTGGCCGAAGCCGCCGGTGGCGAGGAGCACGTTGGCGGCCCGCACCTCCCGCCGCGCCCCGCTCGCGTCGAGCGCGAGCACGCCGCGGCACCGGCCGCCCTCGACGAGGAGGTCGAGGGCGAACGACCCCTCCAGCACGACCTCGACCGTGGCCCGCACCGCCTCCACGAGCGTGCGCTCGATCTCGGCGCCCGTGGCGGCGCCGCCCGCGTGCACGACCCGCGCCATGGAGTGCCCGCCCTCGCGAGCGAGGAGCAGGTGGCCCTCGGTGTCGCGGTCGAACGTCGCCCCCAGGGCGATCAGCTCGTTCACGCGCGCCGGACCCTCGTCGACGAGCACCCGCACCGCGTCGACGTCGCACAGCCCCGCGCCGGCCGCCAGCGTGTCGGCGAGGTGGAGGTCGGTGGAGTCGGGGTCGCCCCCGAGCACGGCGGCCACGCCGCCCTGCGCCCACCGCGTGGTGGCCTGCTGCAGCTCGCCCTTGGTGAGCACACCGACGGCCATGCCGTGGAGCTCGGCCGCCCGCACGGCGGCCGACAGCCCGGCCACGCCCGACCCCAGCACGAGGAGGTCCAGGTCGGCCACGGGTCCTTGCTACCTCAGCCGGCCCCTGTGCGCGCCAACGCTTCAGCGACCAGGCCGGAGGCGGGCGGCTTCGCCGACCCGCCGGGAGGCACTTGCGGAGGCGAGCCCAGCGCCGCAGGCGCCCGCGACCGGAGCAAGCGTGTTACGGGACGTCGATGTAGCGGTGGGGGGCCGGGCCCTGCTGCTCGGCGGCGATGAGCTCGGCGGTCAGCTCGTCGATCGGCTGGTTGCGCCCGTCGACGTGGACGATGGTCGGGGCGTAGCCCTCGAGCTCGTCGTGGTCGTACTCGGCGTAGCTGATGATGATCACGCGGTCGCCGGGCGACACGAGGCGGGCGGCGGCGCCGTTGAGGCAGACCGCCCCGGACCCGCGCTCGCCCTCGATGACGTAGGTCTCGAGGCGGGCGCCGTTGTCGATGTCGACGACGGCCACCTGCTCGTACTCGAGCAGGTCGGCGAGGTCCATGAGGTCCTTGTCCACCGTGATCGACCCCACGTAGTGCAGGTTGGCGTCGGTCACCGTGGCGCGGTGGATCTTCGACTTCATCATGCGGCGACGCATCGGCGCTGTTGCTCCTTCGGTGGACGCCGCCTAGGCGGTCGCCCCCACAGTTGCTCCTACGTTGTCGATCAATCTAGCCGCCCCGAACCTGGCGGCCACAAGTAGGCGGAGGCTCCCCTCGAGGGGGTCGGGGACGGCGAACGTGGCGGCGTCGACCACCTCGGCGTAGTCGAGCTCGGCCAGCCGCTCGGTCCCGACGACGTCGACCATGACGGCCCGCACCTCGGCCGCATCGCGCTCCCCCGCCTCGATGGCCCGCCGGCCGGCCTCGAGGGCCTGGTGGAGGATCGGTGCGGCGGCCCGCTCCTCCGGGGACAGGTAGACGTTGCGGCTCGACATGGCGAGGCCGTCCGGCTCGCGCACGGTCGGGCACCCGACGACGTCGATCGGGAGGGAGAGATCGGCGACGAGCCGGCGGACGACGGCCAGCTGCTGGAAGTCCTTCTCGCCGAAGTACGCCCGGCACGGCCCGACGATGCCGAACAGCTTCGCCACGACCGTCGCCACGCCGTCGAAGTGCGTCGGCCGGGTGCGGCCCTCCATCGGCTGGGACACCTGCGCCACCGACACCGTCGTCAAGACGGGCTCGGGGTACATCTCGCGCGTCGAGGGGGCGAAGACGAGGTCGGCACCGGCCGCCTCGGCCACGGCGACGTCACCGGCCAGGTCGCGGGGGTAGGCGTCGAGGTCCTCGTCGGCCGCGAACTGGAGGGGGTTGACGAAGATGGACAGCAGCACCGTTTCGGTCTCGTGGCGGGCCGCACGGAGCAGCGACGCGTGTCCGTCGTGGAGGAAGCCCATGGTCGGGACGAACCCGACGGTGCGCCCGCCCGCCCGCGCCGCGTCGAGCACGTCGCGCAGGTGGGCGATCGCGTCGACGGTGGTCAGGGGCACAGCCGGCCCGCCTCCTCGGCGAGCGCCTCGTACGCGGTGCGCTCCTCCTCGGGCAGCGCCCCGAGGTGGGCGGCGACGGTGGCGGTGTCGCCACGGCGCACCGGACCGGTGAGGGCGGCCGCCGGGCCGAGGTCGGCGACGTCCTCGA
>DATFFY010000177.1:0-9900 GCA_035249805.1 Acidimicrobiales bacterium
CGGCATCGGGGCGGCGGCGGCACGTCGGCTCGCCCGGGCCGGCGCCGTCGTGCTCCTCGTGGCCCGTCGGGTCGAGGAGCTCGCCGCGCTGCGCGACGAGATCGAGCGCGCGGGGGGCCGGGCCTACGTGCACCCCTGCGACCTGGCCGACCCCGAGGCAGTGGAGGCGCTCGCCACCCGGGTGCTGGAGGACCACGGCCACGTCGACGTGGTCGTGAGCAACGCCGGCAAGTCGATCCACCGCTGGATCTCCCAGTCGTACGACCGGTTCCACGACTTCGAGCGCACGACCCAGGTCAACTACCTCGGCCCGGCCCGGCTGATCGTGGCCCTGCTGCCCTCGATGCGAGCCCGCGGCCAGGGGCACCTCGTGAGCGTGGGGACCGCCGGCGCGTACTTCGGGGCCCCGGGGTGGACGGCCTACGTCGCGTCGAAGACCGCGTTCGACACGTGGCTCCGGGGCGTCGCCCCGGAGGCCGCCGTGGACGGCGTCACGACGACGACGCTGTACCTCACGCTCGTCCGCACCCCGATGGTGGGCTCGTCGGCGGGGCTCACGCGGGCCCCGTCGATGCACGTCGACGAGGCCGCCGGCATGGTGTGCCGCGCGATCGTCGAGCGGCCCCGCACCATCGCCCCCTGGTGGTGGAGCCCGGTGCGCGCCCTCGCCCTGCTCCTCGACCGGCCGGTGCAGCGCATCACGACGGCCTACGCCCGCCGGACCCGCCCCCGCTAGGCGGTCGTACCCTGGTCCCGAATGGGGAGCGTCGACGTGACCACCGAGGTCGAGATCGCCCGGCCGGTCGACGTGGTCGCCGCCTATGCCGCCGATCCCGACAACGCCCCCGAGTGGTACGTGAACATCGAGTCCGTCGAGTGGCGCACCGACCCGCCGCTCCGGGTCGGCTCGGTGGTCGGGTTCGTCGCCCACTTCCTCCGTCGGCGCCTCGCCTACGACTACGAGGTCGTCGAGCACCTGCCCGGAGAGCGCTTCGTGCAGCGCACCCGGCAGGGCCCGTTCCCGATGGAGACCACCTACACGTGGTCGGCGCGCCCGGATGGCCGGACCCGCATGACGCTCCGCAACCGCGGTGAGCCCGCCGGCTTCTCCCGGGTGGTGGCGCCCTTCATGGCCCGCGCGATGCGGCGGGCGAACACCAAGGACCTGGCCAACCTCAAGCGCATCCTCGAAGCTGGCTGACGCCGGGATGGGCCGGATGGGCCGGCCACCGATGATCCTGCGCCTCGCGCGCCGTCGACCCACCGGAACGTCCTCCAGGATCCCGAGAGGTGCCCATGACCGACCTGTCAGCGTTCGAGGCGCTCGTGCCGCTCGACCACGGCCTCAGCGTCGTGGTCACCCGGCGGACCGACCAGACCCCCCACACCTCGGTGGTCAACGCGGGTGTGATCCCCCACCCAGTGCGCGGGGCTCCGGTGGTCGCCTTCGTGAGCGCCGGCGAGGCGAGGAAGCTCACCAACCTCCGGCGCGACCCGACGGTCGCCGTCGTCGTCCGGGCCGGCTGGCAGTGGGCCGCCGTCGAGGGACGGGCCGAGCTGATCGGTCCCGACGACCCCGACCCGGCCGTCGACGCGGAGGGGCTCCGCCTCCTGCTCCGCGAGATCTTCACGGCCGCCGGCGGCACCCACGACGACTGGGCCGCGTACGACGAGACGATGCGGGCCGAGCGGCGCGCGGCGGTCCTCGTCGACGCCCAGCGGACCTCGACGAACCCCTCCTAGCGAAGGTGGCAAGATCGTGCAGGAGCCCATCGAGCAGGACTACGGCGTGCGCGACATCGCGCGGCGCGACCCGGCGGGCAACATGATCCGGATCCAGGAGCGCCGCTGACCATGCCCGCCAAGAGGACCGCGGCGAAGCTGGCGCCCGCGGACAGCCACGACCTGATCCGCGTGACCGGCGCGCGGGTGAACAACCTCAAGGACGTCAGCGTCGAGCTGCCGAAGCGGCGGCTGACCGTGTTCACCGGCGTCTCGGGCTCCGGCAAGAGCTCGCTCGTGTTCGGGACGATCGCGGCGGAGTCGCAACGGCTCATCAACGAGACCTACAGCACCTTCGTGCAGGGCTTCATGCCGACGATGGCCCGGCCCGACGTGGACGTGCTCGACGGCCTGACGACCGCGATCCTCGTCGACCAGGAGCGGATGGGGGCCAACCCCCGCTCGACGGTCGGCACCGCCACCGACGCGAACGCGATGCTCCGCATCCTGTTCAGCCGGCTCGGCAAGCCGCACGTCGGCGGGCCCCAGGCGTTCGCGTTCAACGTGCCCTCGGTCAGCGCGAGCGGCGCGATCAAGGTGGAGCGGGGCGAGGGCAGGACGAAGGCGGAGAAGGTCACGTTCAACCGCGTCGGCGGCATGTGCCCCAGGTGCGAGGGCATGGGCCGGGTCTCCGACTTCGACCTCACCCAGCTCTACGACGCCGACAAGTCGCTCAACGAAGGCGCTCTCTCGGTCCCGGGCTACAGCATGGAGGGCTGGTACGGCCGCATCTACCGCGGCTGCGGGTGGTTCGACCCGGACAAGCCGATCAAGCGGTTCACCAAGAAGGAGCTCGACGACCTCCTGTACAAGGAGGCCACCAAGATCAAGGTCGACGGGGTCAACCTCACGTACCTCGGCCTGATCCCGCAGATCCAGAAGTCGTTCCTGTCGAAGGACGTCGAGGCGATGCAGCCCCACGTCCGCGCGTTCGTGGAGCGGGTGATCACCTTCACGGCCTGCCCCGACTGCGGCGGGACGCGGCTGAGCGCGGCGGCCCGGTCCGCGAAGATCAAGGGCATCAACATCGCCGACGCCTGCGCGATGCAGATCACCGACCTCGCCGACTGGGTGCGGGGGCTGAAGGAGCCCTCGGTCCGGCCGCTGCTCGAGGCCCTGGGCGAGACCCTCGACTCGTTCGTGGAGATCGGGCTGGGCTACCTCTCGCTCGAACGACCGGCCGGCACCCTCTCGGGCGGCGAGGCGCAGCGCACCAAGATGATCCGCCACCTCGGCTCGTCGCTCACCGACGTGACCTACGTCTTCGACGAGCCCACCATCGGCCTGCACCCGCACGACATCCAGCGGATGAACGACCTCCTGCTGCGACTGCGGGACAAGGGCAACACCGTCCTCGTCGTCGAGCACAAGCCGGAGGTGATCGCGATCGCCGACCACGTCGTCGACCTCGGCCCCGGAGCCGGCTCGGCGGGCGGCACCATCTGCTACGAGGGCCCCGTCGAGAAGCTGCGGACGAGCGGCACGATCACCGGCAAGCACCTCGACGACCGGGCGTCGCTCAAGGCCGTCGTGCGCGAGCCCACCGGTGCGCTGGAGATCCGCGGCGCCACGACGAACAACCTGCAGCAGGTCGACGTCGACATCCCGCTCGGCGTGCTCTGCGTGATCACCGGCGTGGCCGGCTCCGGGAAGAGCTCGCTCATCCACGGCTCGCTCTCCGGGCGCGAGGGCGTGGTCACGATCGACCAGGGCGCCATCAAGGGGTCCCGCCGCAGCAACCCGGCCACCTACACGGGGCTGCTCGAGCCCATCCGCAAGGCGTTCGCCAAGGCCAACGGCGTGAAGCCGGCGCTGTTCAGCGCCAACTCCGAGGGAGCCTGCCCGGTCTGCAACGGCAACGGCGTCATCTACACCGAGCTCGGGATCATGGACACCGTCGCCACCCCCTGCGAGGAGTGCGAGGGCAAGCGGTTCCAAGCGTCGGTCCTGCAGCACAAGCTCGGCGGCCGGGACATCACCGAGGTGCTCGCGATGTCGGTGGACGAGGCCGAGGCGTTCTTCGGCGGCGGCAAGGCGGCCACGCCCGCCGCGCACGCCGTCCTCGAGCGGCTCGCCGACGTCGGGCTCGGCTACCTCACCCTCGGCCAGCCGCTCACCACCCTGTCCGGGGGCGAGCGGCAGCGGGTCAAGCTGGCCACCCACATGGGTGAGCAGGGTGGCGTCTACATCCTCGACGAGCCGACCAGCGGCCTCCACCTCGCCGACGTCGAGCAGCTCCTCGGCCTGCTCGACCGGCTCGTCGACGGCGGCAAGTCGGTGATCGTCATCGAGCACCACCAGGCCGTGATGGCGCACGCCGACTGGATCGTCGACCTCGGCCCTGGCGCCGGCCACGACGGCGGCCGGGTCGTGTTCGAGGGCACCCCCGCCGCGCTGGTCGGGGCCCGCAAGAAGACCCTCACCGGCAACCACCTCGCGGAGTACGTCGCCTGATCGGCCGCGTCGGGCCGCTCAGGCCCCGGCGAGCTCGTCCCGCAGGGCCAGGGTCAGGTCGACGTGGGCCCGGACGCGGGCCGCACGATCGGGGCTGCGCCACGAGCTCTCGAGCGTGATCTCGGGCAGCCCCCGCTCGGCGGCGTACCCGTTGACCGCCATCATCCCGAGGGTCGCCGCCCAGAGCCGCAGGATCCCGCGCTGCACCGGCGTGGAGGCCGAGAGGCCGGGCGGCCGCAGCCGCAGCCCGAAGTAGTCCTTCGTGGCCAGGGTCGTCCCGCCCGCCTCGAGGGCTGCGAGCAACCGCCGGGCGAGCGCGGGGTCGACGTGCCGGTTCGCGAACAGGAAGGCGGCGTCCTGCGGGCCCTCGTGCAGCGACAGCACGATGTCGGGCCGGTACTCGTCGAGCGTGCGCCGGACGAGGCGCGCTTCCTCGGTCCGGAACCGGACGAAGTCCCGGTTGATGTCGTAGCCGTCGGCGTTGAAGCGCGACAGCTCGGCCGCCCCGATCGCGTTGACCGGGGTCAGGACGCGCAGGGCCACGGACCCGTCGCGGTCGTACCGCTCGAGGATCTCGGGGATGCAGACGATGCCCGCCTGCTCGTTGCCGTGGACGCCCGACAGCACGAGCAGGCGCTTGGCCGGGTGCGCCGTGCGCGACGTCACCGACAGGATCGGCCGCGAGGTGCCCCGGTAGGAGACCCGCGCCTCCTCGACCACGTCGTAGCGGTCACCGAACCCTCGCACCGCCTCCTCGAACGCGTCCGGCTCGTAGCCGAGGGGGATCACCCCCAGGTCCTCGTCCGGCGCGGGGAAGTCGTAGGCCCGCTGGCGGAGGTGGAGCTGGACGAACGGCTTCACGTCCCGCAGCGTCGGCACCCCTCAACCCTCCCGGAGCGTGATCGCGTTCGTGGGGCAGTGCTGCACGGCCAGGCGGACCCGGTCCAGGTGCTCGCCCGGATCGGTCAGCACGACGGCGATGCCGTCGTCGCCCACGTCGAACACGCCGGGAGCCCAGTAGGCGCAGTTGCCCGAGCCCGAGCAGCGGGCCGGGTCGATCGTCGCCTTCACGGCGCCACCGTGGCGGTGTCGCGCCCCGAGCGCAGGAGCGTGCCGGGCGTCGCGCCCGTGAGCGCGCCGTCGCGCACCACGTGGGTGCCGTTGACGAGGACGTGGTGGACCCCCGTCGACTCGGCGTAGAGCCGCCAGGCTCCGCCGGGCAGGTCGGCGCGGGTCCGCTCCTCCCGGTAGCCGACCTGGTCCGGGTCGAACAGCACGAGGTCGGCCGCGGCCCCGGGAGCGATGCGGCCTCGGTCGGTGAGGCCGTAGAGGCGGGCCGGCGCCTCGGTGAGGAGGTGGATCGCCTCCTCGAGCGACACGACGCCGAACTCGCGCACGCCGTGGGCGAGGAGGGCGGTCGAGTAGATGGCGCCGCACATCATGTCGAGGTGGGCGCCCGCGTCGGAGCCGCCGATGACGGTGCGCGGATCACGCCACGCCTCGGCCCGCAGGGCCCAGTCCTCCGCCCGCTCGCGCGCGGGGAAGGGGCGCAGGCCGGTGCGGAGCTCGTCGGCGACGACGACGTCGCAGAGCACGTCGAACGGGTCGGCCCCCCGCTCGGCCGCGAGGTCGCCGATCTTGCGGCCCTCGAGGCCGTCGTTGGCCGGCGCGAACGTCTCGAGGATCTCGAACTGACCCCAGCTCGCGAGGCCCCGCAGCATGCCGGCCTCCTCCGAGTGGGCGCCGGCGTCGAGCCGTCGCCGCACGTCCGGGTCCTGGAGGGCACGCCGCCGCTCGGGCACGGGCAGCGCGAGGACCTCGCGCCATCCGGGGAACCCGTCGAGCAGGAACCCGGTCAGGAAGGACAGCCGCATCCGCATCGTGTGCGGCAGGGTCAGTGCCACGACCCGACCGCCCCGGTCGGCGGCGTGGTCCGAGGCGGCGAGCTGGCTGTGGTGGCCCTCGGGGTTGAGGGTCGTGACGCCGAGGACGTTCCAGTTGATCGGGCGGCCGGCCGCCACGGACATCGCCGCGAGCAGGTCGCGCTCCTCCTGGTTGAACCCGTTGATGCAGCCTTCGAGGATGCACTCGAGGGTCGTCCCGGGCACGTCCCGCACGGCCGCGCAGAGGGCGATGAGCTCCGCGGGGCTGGCCCCGCGGGACGGCACGGGCTCGCCCTCCGCGTCGTTGTGGGTGGGCGCGGTGGAGCTGGAGAACCCGAGCGCGCCGGCCTCGCAGGCCTCGGTGACGAGGCGGGCCATCGCCTGCACCTGGTCCTCGGACGCGGGCTCGTGGCAGGCCTCGCCCATCACGGTGCGGCGCACCGCCGAGTGCCCCACGAGGAACCCGGCGTTGATGCCGACGTGGCCCTCGAGGCGCTCGAACCAGTCGGCGAAGCCCACCCAGTCCCAGGAGAGGCCGGCCTGCAGCGCCTCGAGCGGCATGCCCTCCACGCGCGCCATCAGGCGCATGAGGTACTCGGCATGGGCCTCCCCGGCGGGGGCGAGCGTGAAGCCGCAGTTGCCGCCGATGGCGGTGGTCACGCCGTGGAGGGGCGAGGGGCTGGCCGTGGGGTCCCACGAGAGCTGGGCGTCGTAGTGGGTGTGGAGGTCGACGAAGCCCGGCGCGACGACGAGCCCGTCGGCATCGAGGGTGGGCGCACCGACGTCGAGGGCCTCGGGGTCGACGAAGCGGCCGTCGTGCACGGCGACGTCGCGCACCGATCCAGGCGCGCCCGTGCCGTCGACGACGAGGCCGCCGGTGATCAGGAGATCGGCCATCTGAACAACCTCGTTGCGTTCTCGTGGGTGAGCTTGGCGATGACGTCGGCGGGGAGGTGCCGGAGCCGCTCGTGGACGACGTCCTGGGTGTCGGGCCAGGTGCTGTCGGCGTGGGGGTAGTCGACCTCGAGCATGACGTGGTCCGGCCCGAAGCGCTCGAGCACGCCGTCGAGGGTGCTCGGGTCGTCGATCGTGCAGAACCAGAAGCTCTCGGCGAGGACCTCGCTCGGGCGTCGCTCGTCGGTCCAGCTCGTGCTCTCGACGCCCGAAGCCGAGTGGTCGAGGACGTAGTCGACCCGGTCGGCGAGCATGTTGACCCAGCCGACCCCGCCCTCGGACAGCGCGATGGCCAGCCGGGGGAACCGCGTGCACACGCCGGACCACAGCCAGTCGGCGCAGGCCAGGAAGGCGTTGGCCGGGAACAGCGTCGGGAACAGCTCGAACGGCGGGTCGTCGCTCGGGATGGGGGCCCACGACGCCGAGCCGGTGTGGAGGCACAGCACGGTCTGCGTCTCCTCGCACGCCGCCAGCAGCGGATCCCACGCGCCCGACCGCAGCGACGGCAGGCCGGTGCGGCTCGGGAACTCGGGGAAGCTCAGCGCGCGGAAGCCCCGCTCGGCGTTGGCCCGGACCATCGCGGCGGCCACCTGGGGGTCGCCCAGCCAGGTGATCTGCAGCGGGATGAGCCGACCCGGGTGGGCGCCGGCCCAGGCCTCGTGGTGCCAGTCGTTCCAGGCCCGAACGCACGCCTCGCCGAGGGCCGGGTCCTTGGACCGCGCGAAGACGGTGCCGGAGAAGCCGGCGATGAGCGACGGGAAGCAGAGCGACGCGGCGATGCCGGCCAGGTCCATGTCGGCGATGCGGGCGTCGACGTCCCAGCACCCCCGGCGCATCTCGTCGAAGTTGGCCGGCTCCATCGACCACTCTTCCTTGGGCCGCCCGATCACCGCGTTGAGCCCCACGTTCGGGTAGATGCCCTCCTCGTAGACCCAGGCCTGCCGCCCGTTCGGGAGGGTGACGACCTCCGGGGCCCGCTCGGCGAGGGCACCCGGCAGGCGTCCGTCGAACAGGTCCGGCGGCTCGATGAGGTGGTCGTCGACCGACACGATCCGGTACCGCACGGGCGCGGCGGTCGCGGCGGTGGCGCTCACGCCGGCGTGAACTCCAGCGGCAGGTGGCTGGCCTGGCGGATCCCCGGCGAGAAGTGGACGTCGGCGCCGTCGGCCAACCGGAAGTCGGGGAGGCGGGCGTGGAGCTCCTCGAGCGCGACGCGCAGCTCGACCCGGGCCAGGTGGGCGCCGAGGCAGAGGTGGTGCCCGCCGCCGAAGGCCACGTGCTTGTTCGGCTCGCGCCGGAAGTCGACCGCGTCGTCGAACTCGTCTTCGTCGGCGTTGGCGGCGCCGAGGACGAGCGTGACCTTGTCGCCGGCGTGCAGCTCGACGCCGCCGACCTCCACGTCGCAGGCCGCGGCCCGGGGGATCACCATCACCGGGGACAGCCAGCGCAGCAGCTCCTCCACCGCGGCGGGGATGAGCGCCGGGTCGTCGACGAGCTGCTGGCGGTGCTCCGGGTGGGTGGCGAGGAAGTGCACCATGCAGTCGAGCGACGCCGTGACCGTGTCCAGGCCACCGAGCAGCAGGAGGTGGCTCATGCCCAGCAGCTCGGCCTCGCCCACGGGCTCGTCGTCGATGGTCGCGTGCACGATCAGCGAGAGGAGGGTGTCGTCCGGGTCACCGCGGCGCGCCGCGATGGCCTCGCGGAAGTAGTCGCTGATGGCATGGGCGGTCTGCTGGCGGATGCGCTGCGCGCCCTCGAAGTCGCCCGGCTCCACGTCGGGTCGCATCGTGTCGTCGCGCCAGCGGAGGAACTGCGGGAGGTCGCTCCGGGGCAGGCCCATCAGCGCCAGGAAGATGCCCGAGGGCAGCGGCGTGGCGAGCTCCTCGTGCAGGTCGCAGTGGCCGCGCGGGGCGAAGTCGTCGATCAGGCTGCGGACGGTGGCCCTGATCTCGGGCTCGAGCCGCTCGATCTCCCGCGGGAGGAAGCGTGGGTTCAGCACCCGCCGGTACGCGGTGTGGAGCGGCGGGTCGAGCTCGAGTGGGATGAGCGGCTGCTCGCCCACGCCGACGGTCCCCGACGCCGACGTGAAGAGCTCGGGGTGGCGCAGCGCGAACCACACGTCCTCGTACCGGCTGATCGTGGCGCCCGGCATCCCGGCGAACTCCGTCCGGGCGACCGGGCACTCCTGGCGCATCCGCCGGTAGGTGGCATGGGGATCGTCGGCCGTCTGGGGCGAGAACAGGCGGTCGGCCGGGCTCGCATCGGTGTCGGTGTCGGCGTCGGTGCTCATGGTGCCTCCAGCTCGCTCGCGGCGGTCGCTCGTAGGGCCGCGTGGCAGAAGTCCCACAGCCGCTCGGCGGAGACCTCCGACCGCTCCCCCTCGGTGAACAGCACGGACGCGTGGACGTGGGCGAGCACGGCGGTGAACACCACGACCGCGTCGTGCCGGTCGACGGGCCGGAGGTCGCCCGAGGCGGCCGCCGCCTGGAGCTGCTCCTCGAGCAGGTCGACGATCGGGGCCAGCGCCACCCGCAGCTCCTCGGGGTGCGACTCGCCCAGGCGCAGGTGCTCGCGCACGAGCAGCGAGGCGTAGCCCGACCCGACGTCCAGCAGCCGGCAGAGGCCGACGACGTAGCCGCGCAGGTGCTCGATCGGCGTCGTCCCCTCGGCGGTCACCGAGTCCTGCAGCAGCTCCGCGCCCTGGCGGGCCTCCTCCTCGAAGAGGGCGAGCAGCAGCTCGTCCCGGCCCGCGAACTGCCGGTAGAAGGTCCGCAGCGCGACCCCCGCCTTCGCCGCGACCTCCGCCACCGTGAAGTCCGACGAGCCC
>DATFFY010000178.1:0-5438 GCA_035249805.1 Acidimicrobiales bacterium
AGGCGGTGATGCGACCGGTCGTCGCCGCGCTCGGTGCGCCGGAGCGCGCGGGGATCGATCGGCTGGCGGGCCTGCCCGACGGCCCGGTGATCTTCGCCCCCAACCACCACAGCCACCTCGACACCCCCACGATGCTCACCTCGATCCCGGAGCCGTGGCGGCACAAGGTGTTCGTCGCGGCGGCGGCCGACTCGCCCTCCTCGGGGCGCAGCGGCTGGCCGTAGGTCACCCGCACGTTCGACGGGGTGGGCAGCTTGGCCCCCTTGCGGAGGATCCGGCCCGTCCCCTCGAGGTGGACGGGCACCACGGGCACGCGGCACCGGTTCGACAGGTAGGCGGCGCCGCCGCGGAAGGGCTGGCCCCAGCCGTCGGGGGAGCGGCCGCCCTCCGGGAAGATGAGCATCGACCAGCCGGCGTCGAGGAGCTCGGCCGCCTGGTCGGCGGACCGGCGGGTGACCTTCGACCGCTCGATGGGGAGCGCGCCGATGACGAGGGCCGAGGCAGCGGAGGTGACGCGGTTGCGGAAGAAGTAGTCGGCGGCCGCGCCCACGAAGACCTTGTGGCGCCACGGCTCGGGGATCGACGTGAGCAGCACCGGCGTGTCGAGGTGGCTGTGGTGGTTGGCGGCGAAGATCACGGGGCCGTCGCCGAGGCCGTGCAGCCGGTCGATGCCGGCTCGCTCGGGCGCGCCGAGCGCGGCGACCGCCGGGCGCACGACGGTCTCGAGCAGCACGAGCCGGGCGAACCGGGCGGGGAAGCGCCGGGCCCACTCGGTGTCGTAGTCGGCGCCCAGCTTGCGGGTCGGGGGCGGCGGCTCGACGCCCCTCGGCACGCTCGGCGCGCTGTAGGGGAACGGGAGGGTGGGCAGCCTCACGTGACGTCGGCCATCACGATCGGTGGGTTGTGCAGGTGCGTGATCGTCGGGCGCCGGCCGACGACGTCGGAGGCCATCTCGAGCGCGTCGTCGAGCGTCGAGGCCGGCATGAAGCCGAGGCGGCGCACGGACCGCGGCTCACCGCCGACGATGATCACGCGGCCGAGGTGCTGCAGCGCGTGCGCGCCCCAGTACCACATGTAGAACGGGTGCACGCCGTGGTACGCGTAGCTCGTCCGGTACAGGTGCCGGTACCACTCGTCCTCGGCGAACTGCTTCTCGTAGCGGGCCTCGATCTCGATCGGGTCCGTGGTGTCGGCGAGCACCTGCTCGAAGAAGTCGATGTAGCTCGGGTGGTGGACGGCGTGGAACTCCCACGGCGTCGGGTGGCTCATGATGAGGACGCCGCCCTCGCGCACGAGCGGCTTCCCCCGGTACATGTTGAAGAAGTAGCCGAGCCCGAGGCACATCACGAGGATCGGGTTCATCACCGAGTGGACGTTGTAGGGACAGATGTAGGGGAGCCCCATCGTGAGCACGTCCGCCTGCCCCTCGATCGGCACGAGCTGCTGCTCGAACACGTGGCTCGTGGTGGCCTCGTGCACGGCGTCGACCTCGCCGGCCTGCACGGACGTGATGCCGTAGGGGGCCAGCCAGGAGCCGAAGATCTTGCGACGGGCCTTCATGGGCATGCGATCGAGGCCGGCCTTCATCCCGATGAAGGTGGCCCGGTCCCGCGCCGTCCACTCCCACTCCCGCTTCTGCAGCACCGACATCGGCCCCGACGTCCCGAAGGTGTCGTTGTTGAGGGTGGTCTCGATCTGGAAGACCTTCACGCCGGCCCTCCGCAGCACCTCGCCCATCCGCCAGTTGCTCGAGTGGAGCTCGCTGCGATGGCGGTCCATGAAGCTCTTCGACTGCTGCATCGTGCGCACGTTGTGGTGGTGGCGCAGCGACCGGTACGAGGCGAGGCCGGTGGCGGTGGACTTCCAACCTCCGTCCATCGACACGAGGTTGATGTTCACGTAGACGACGAGGTCGCTCTCGGCCGCCCGCTTGTTGATCTCCACCTCCTCGCCCTGGTCGGTGGTCCCGAGGAAGGCGAGGTTGTCGAGGTCCTCCGCGTCGTGGTTGTAGAGCAGCCCGTGCGGGGCGAACGCGTCGTACACGCGGTCGCCGACGGCGTGGCGCAGCTCGCCCTCGGTCATGCGGCGGTGGAGGGCGAGGGCCGCGATCAGGTGCACGTCGTCCACACCGGCCGCCGCGGCGAGGTCGAGCACGGCCTCGATGACGCGCTGGCGCACGTCGGGCCGCCGCATGGGGGGCAGCGGCAGGCTGATGTCGTCGAAGCAGATCGTGAGCTTCATGCCGGGCCTCAGCAGCGCCCGCAGCGGTGCGCTGTCGCCGAGCGGTTCGTCGAGGGCCCTGCGGATGGCCGCGTCGGGGTGCTCGAGCGCGTCCAGCGGCTCACCCGGGTACAGCACGCGGCTGCGGCCGGCCGGGAGCCGCTCGAGCCGGAACCCCTCGCCGTGGTGGAAGAGGATCGGCGGGGTCGACCGGTCGACCTCGAGGACGAACCCGGGCCTGGGCATCAGAGGGACTCCCGTTCTCGTTCGGCGCGGAGGTCGAACGCGACCTTCACGGCGCCGCGACGACCGGCAGTCGCCGCGTGGGCGATCGCGTCCTCGTAGCGGCGCAGGGGGTAGGTGGCGCTCACGAGGCGCCCGAGGTGCTGCGTGCGGACGAGGTCGAGCGCGGTGGCGAAGTCCTCGCGGCGGTAGGCGTACGCGCCCCGCAGCGCGACCTCGCGCTGCCACAGCGGCGTGAGGTCGACGGTGGTGACGCCGGGCATGCCGACCACGTGGATCGTGCCGCCGGGGGCGGCGACCCGCAGCCCCTGGGCGAGCGAGTCGGCCGAGCCCACGCAGTCCACGACGGTGGCGACGCCGCCGGTCAGCTGCCCGGTGTCGAGCAGCATCGACCCGGTTCGCGAGCGGATGGCCCGGTCGAGCTCGTCCGGCGCGACGACGACGTCCGCGCCCAGCTCGGCGGCCAGCGCCCGCTGGTGCGGGTGCTTGGCGGTGGCGACGATGTCGCGGATCGGGTTGGCGTGGCGGAGGGCGGCGATCGTGAGGAGCCCGAGGGTCCCGGCGCCGATGACCGCGACGGGTCCGCCCGCCTCTACGTCGGCGTCCACCTGGGCGGCCGCGTGCACGGCGCAGGCCGTGGGCTCGACCAGCACGGCGTCCTCGTCGGTGACCTCGGCGGGCACGCCGACGAGCTGCTCCTCGTGGGCGACCATGAGGGTGGACCAGCCTCCCCCGGTGGACTCGCAGAACCCGCACTGGAGACCGGGCTCGAGCGCGCCGTGGGCGAGGCGCTCGCAGTGGTTGATGCGGCCCTCGCGGCACGCGTCGCAGGGCGGGGCGATGGCCCGCGCCACGCAGCTGAGCACCGGGACGACCACGACCCGGCGACCGTCGTCGAGCTCGCCCACGACCTCGTGGCCGGGGGTGAAGGGGAAGGACACGATCGGCTCGAACCACCGCGACGACGTGCCGTCGATCGTGGCCAGGTCCGAGCCGCAGATGCCTGACAGGCGGGGACGGACCCGGACCCAGCCGGGGCCGGGCAGCTCGGGCGGGTCGACGTCGCGGAGCGACAGCGGCCCGACCTTGGCCCCGGCGCCGGGCCGCATCCGCCCGGCGACCATGGCGGCCGCGAACTTGGCCGGCTTCCGCGAGAACACGAGCGCCTTCACCCGTGGCCCCCCGAAGCCGTCCCGACGGGTTCTGGCCCGACCTCGCCACACCGGGGTGTGGTCGGCCCGGGCCAGAACTCGTGGGGAGCGGTCATGTGGGGACCTTCGGGACGCGGCGGCTTCGGGGGCGGCCCCACTCGGGTCCGATGGGCAGGAGGCGGGCGGGCGTGCCGGCCGCCTTGTCGAAGTGCTCCACCAGCCAGCCCCGCTTGCGGGCGAGCGCGGCGAGGCGGGTCTCGGGGTTCACGGCCACCGGGAACCCGACCACCTCGAGCATCGGCAGGTCGGACGTGGAGTCGGCGTAGGCGACGGACTGCGCCAGGTCGAGGTCATGCTCGTCGGCGTAGTCCATGAGCGCCGCGGCCCGGGCCTCCCCGGTGGGGGGCACGTCGGTGAGCTCACCGCGGTAGGTGCCGTCCGCGCGGCGGTCGAGCGACGGGCACACGATGTCGTCGAACAGGGGCTCGAGCGGGCCGATGGCGAGGTCCAGCGCGCCGGTGATGAGCACGGTGCGGTGGCCGAGGCGGCGGTGCTCCCGGACGCGGCGGACCGCGGCGGGGAACGACTTCGTGAGGATCAGGTCGCTGAACATCTCGACCGCGTCCTGCTCGAGCTGCGCGGCGTCGGCCCCCTCGTACCGCCGGTAGAAGTGGCGCAGGAAGTCGCTCCGGTCGCGCCGGTCGGCGGCGAGCAGCGCGGGTGCCTCGCGCAGGGTCTGGAGGACGAACCGCAGGCGGTCCTCGCGGGGGAGGCGGCGGGTGGCCAGCCACGAGTACGAGGCGACCACGTTCGACGCGATGAGCGTGTTCTCGAGGTCGAAGGCGGCGAGGTGCCGGTCGGGGGACAGGACCTGGCGACGCAGGCGCTCCTCGCGCTTCTCGCCGGTCCGGCCACCGGGGGTCGTGCGGACGCGGGCGTGCTCGACGACCGACGGGAGGTGGATGGCCGTCGCGTACCGGTCCCAGTCGATGACCCGGGGGTCGAAGCCGAACGTCGCCTGGTCCTCGGGCGAGAGCTCGGACCAGCGGGCCAGGAGCCGGTCGACGCCGTAGATCGCCTCGCACTCGGCGTAGGCGCCGTAGAGCTCGACGTAGGCGAGCGCCCGCTCCACGTCCTCCTTGCGCTCCTCGAGCGTGGCCGCCCAGCTCGCCTGCTTGCCTCGGAGGGGGAGGGTCTGGAGGGCGCGCTCGCCCCGCTCGATGGCGCCCTTCGCCCGCTCGAGCTGCCGCTGCACCCGGCCGCGGCCGGGGAAGGACCACTCGGGCACCATGATCGGCTGGCCCTCGGGGTCGTAGATCGGGTGCGCGGTGAAGTACTCGCGCACCAGGTCGACGAGGTGCCGGTAGCGCAGCGGGTTGGCGCTGCCCGACGCCACCTGGACGATCTCCGGCTCGGTCGGCGCGGGCCGGCGGGCCGCGTCGATGATGGCGGCGACCACGAGGTCGACGGGGATCACGTCGACGGTGCCCTCGGGCACGCCCGGGAACTCCTTCAGGAGGCCGCGGGCGTACGAGATGATCACCGGCTCGGCCATGCGGAAGCCGCGGATCCATCCCGGCCGCGGCTCGGCCAGCGACGACTCGATGATCGACGGGCGCACGATCGTGACCGGCACGTCGCCCCGCTGTTGGAGGAGGGCCCGCTCGCCGAGGGCCTTCGTGTACGCGTAGGCGTCGGGCCAGCCCAGCGAGGCGGCCCGGGCCCGGCCGGCCTCGACCATCTCGTCCTTCACCCACGCGGCGCGGCGCTGCTCGGTCTTCGCGGCGAGCGCGGGGATGCCGGCCGCGCCGAGCTCGGCGCGCG
>DATFFY010000179.1:0-34293 GCA_035249805.1 Acidimicrobiales bacterium
AGGCGCCGCGAGCGCCACGGGCCGACGGGCTGGCCGGCACGGCGGCCGGTCCGGCGGATCCACTCCTCGCCCTGCTTCCAGTAGGCCGGCATGCGACCATCGTCGCGCCGCTTGGCGACGCTGGCTAGGCGCGTCCGGTGACGTCGACGACCCAGGACAGGTCGGCGGTGTCGAGGCGCTCGTGCCACGACGCGGGCGCGGCGCCCATGAGCGTCTGGAGGTCCCAGTAGTCCTTCCAGAGGACGATCGTGTCGCCCTCGATCCGCTGCACCGACACGAACGGCAGGGCCACGGTCTCGCCGCTCGCCCAGGTCCACTCCTCCGTGTGCTCGGTGACGACGACCCCGTCCGGGCCCTCGGCCACCACGCCGGGCCGGTGCTCGTAGCCGGCCAGGCCCTCGAGCCCGAGCCGGAGCCGGGCCTCGATGCTGTCGGGGCCCACCCCGGCCGACGACGGGCCGGTCGGCACGTCGTAGTAGATCGACTCCGGCCCGAAGAACGAGCGGATGCGCGGCCAGTCGCGGTCGTAGAGGGCCGTCCAGAACTCGGCGGCCACCTCCTTCGGGCTACCCGCGGTCATCGAGCGCCGCGCAGCAGGGACCCGGGCCGGACGCCGGTGTCCTCGCCGTGCTCGAAGGTGACCTGGCCCTTCTTGACCGTGCAGGCGTAGCCATCGGCCCGCTGCACGAGGCGGGTGGCGCCGCCGGGCAGGTCGCCCACGAGCTCGGGGCGGCGCAGCTCGAGGGCGGCGTGGTCGATCACGTTCGCGTCACCCACGTAGCCGGGGGCGAGCACGCCGCGGTCGCCGAGGCCGTAGAGGGTGGCGGTGGCCTGGGTCATCTTGTGCACGGCCTCCTCGACCGAGAAGCGGCCGCGGTTCCGGTCCCGGGCCCAGTACGAGAGGAGGAACGTCGTGCTCGACGCGTCGCAGGTCTGCCCCGCGTGCGCGCCGCCGTCGCCGAGGCCGAACGCGGACGTCGGGTGGCGCAGCATCGCCTCGACCGCGTCGAGGTTCCCGTCGCTGTAGTTGAGGACCGGCGCGTTCAGGAGCTCGCGACCGCCGTCGACGAGCATCAGGTCGATGAGCACCTCCCACTCGTCCACGCCCTTGGCCGCCGCGATGCCGACCGCGCTGCGCTCGGCGCCGGGCTCGTAGTCCGGCGGGTCGCCGAGGACGTAGATCCGGCCGGGGTGCATGAAGGTCCGGATGATGTCGTTGTCCCGCAGGAGCGCGGCGTCCGCGACGAGGCGCTCGCGCAGCTCGGGCTCGCGCTCGATGCGGGCCACCTGCTCCTGCCAGGGCAGCAGGCCCAGGCCGGACTCGCCCCACACCGAGGTGAACTGCAGCGGGTGGAACGTCTGGAACCCGAGCAGGAGCGACACCGTGCGGGCGTGGGTCTGGGGCCGCACGGGCGCGCCGTCGATGCGGGCCTGCTCGGCCTGCTCGAGGAGCAGCTTCCACGCGTCCGGCGCGTTGTTGTTCTGCGACATCGCGAACGTCACGGGGCGCCGGATGGCCGCGGCGAGGCGCCGCATCCAGTCCATCTCCCGCTCGGGCGCGGCGAGGTCCTCGCCGGCGATCCCGGCCGGCGCGAGCTCGAACACGCCGGTGCCCAGCTCGCCCAGCACGCGCCCGATGCCGAACAGCTCGTCCTCGGCGGCGAAGGTGCCCGGCACCGGCTCGCCGTCGATGGCCCGGTGGGCCAGCGTCCGCGAGGTGGAGAAGCCGAGGGCTCCGGCCTCGATGCCGGCCCGCACGATCTCGGCCATGGCCTCGATGTCCTCGGCGGTCGCAGCCTCGTTGCGGGCGCCGCGCTCGCCCATGACGTAGGCCCGCACCGCGCCATGGGGCACCTGGGTGCCGATGTCCATCACGTGGCGCCGGGCGTCCAGCGCGTCGAGGAACTCGGGGAAGCTCTCCCAGCCCCATTCGATGCCCGCGGACAGCGCGGCACCCGGGATGTCCTCCACGCCCTCCATCAGCCCGATCAGCCAATCGTGGCGGTCGGGGGCGACGGGCGCGAAGCCCACGCCGCAGTTGCCCATGACCACCGTGGTCACCCCGTGCCAGCACGAGGGCGTGAGCTGCTCGTCCCAGGTGGCCTGGCCGTCGTAGTGCGTGTGGATGTCGACGAACCCGGGCGTGACGAGCGCGCCGTCGGCGTCGATCTCCCGAGCGCCGCGGCCGTCCACGCGACCGACCTCGGTGACGACGCCGTCGGTGATCGCGACGTCGGCCGTGCGGCCGGGCGCCCCCGTCCCGTCGACGACCGTCCCCCCTCGGATGACCAGATCGTGCCCTGGCATGGCTCCCCCTCGTCGCGCCGCTCGAGCCCACGCTAGAACCTGTTCTAGCCTGGTGCCATGGCTGCGATCGAGGCTCCGATCTGGGACGCGGACAACCACTACTACGAGGCGCTGGATGCCTTCACCCGGCACCTGCCGGCCGGCCTCGGGCCTCGCTGCGTGCAGTGGGCCACGATCGAGGGCAAGCAGTACCACGTGGTCGGCGGGAAGGTCAGCCGGGCCGTCGCGAACGCCACGTTCGACCCGATCTCGAAGCCGGGCTGCCTGAGCGAGTACTTCCGCGGCAACCCGAACAACGTCGACGTCCTCGCGCTGCTGAAGGACAGCGAGCCGATCCGGCCCGAGTACCTCGACCCGGTCGCCCGCACGAAGGTGCTCGACGAGCAAGGGCTCGCCGGGTGCTTCATGTACCCCACGCTCGGGATGCTCTACGAGGAGCTCCTGAAGGACGATCCCGAGGCCGTCGGCATCACCTTCCGGGCGTTCAACCGCTGGTTGCTCGAGGACTGGGGCCTCGACCACGAGGGCCGGATCCTCAACGCGCCGTACCTCGCGCTGGCCGACGTCGACTGGGCCGTCGAGGAGCTCGAGTGGGCGCTTGCCCACGGCGCCCGCATCGTCGTGATGCGCACCGCGGCCCCGACCACCGCGATGGGTCGCCGCAGCCCGTTCGACCCGATGTTCGACCCGTTCTGGGCACGCATCGACGAGGCCGGCATCACCGTCGTGGCCCATGCCGGCGACAGCGGCGTGTCGTCGAACGGGTACGCCGTGGACGGGTTCGCCGCGAACTTCCGCGGCGGCGAGGGCCTTCGGCCGACCGTCAAGAGCTTCGCGATCGAGCAGGCCGTGCACGACTACCTGCTGTCGATGACGCTGGCCGGCCACTTCGCGAAGTTCCCGAACCTGCGCATCGCGTCGGTGGAGAACGGCGCCGAGTTCCTCCCGGACCTGTTCCGCAAGCTGCGGTCGCAGGCCAAGAAGATGCCCGGGTACTTCACCGAGGACCCCGTCGACATCTTCCGCCGCCACGTCTGGGTCAACCCGTTCTGGGAGGACGACCTCCTCACCGTGGTCGAGCAGATGGGTGCGGACCGGGTCATCTTCGGCTCGGACTGGCCCCACATCGAGGCCCTGCCCCACCCGCTCGACTACCTCCCCGAGACCAAGCCCCTCTCGGACGAGGACCGCAGGAAGGTCCTGCACGACAACGCGATCGAGCTGGCGACGCTGCGACCCCGCTGACCGATGGGACGGTGGGACCGGGAAGCGGAGCCGGGGCTGCCGATCAAGCTCGCGCCCTGCTCCAACGGTGAGTTCGCCCCCCGGCCGGCCCCACCTCGCCTGCGGGCCGCCGTGCGGATGGCCCACGACGCCTGCGACCAGGCGGCGCGCCGGTTGGGCATGTCGAGGCGCGACTTCCTCCGCACCTCGATGGCGTCCGCGGCCACGCTCCTCGCGCTCGGGGCGTGCGCGGACGACGGCGACGGCGGCCCGTCGTCCGGCGAGTTCTCCGTCCCTCCGGACGCGACGCTCGACCGCGACACCGCGACGAGCGTCCTGGGCGGCGATGGGCCGATCGTCGACGTGCAGCAGCACCTGCTCGAGGGCGGCGGGTTCGGCAGCGGCTTCCCCCAGGCCGACTGCGGGGACGGGCAGGCCTGCTTCGACACCGAGCACTGGCTCGACCTCGTCTTCGGCCGCTCCGACACGACCGTCGCCGTGCTGTCCGCGATCCCGGTCCTCACCGACCCCGATCCGCTGTCGGCGGAGGTCATGGACGCGGCCCGCCGGGCCGCCGACGAGCTGTGCGGGGATGGTCGCGTGCTGGTGCAGGGGCACGCCCAACCGAACGTCGGCCCGCTCCAGGGCGCGCTCGACGCGATGCGGGAGGAAGCGGGCCGCTACCCGATCGCGGCGTGGAAGGCGTACACGCACGCGGGCCGGCCGTGGGCGCTCGACGACGACACCGGTGAGGCGTTCCTCGGCCTGGTGGAGGAGATCGGGCCGCCGATCGTGTGCGTGCACAAGGGGCTCGGGGCCGATCCCGCGGACGTGGGCCCCGCGGCGGCGGCGCACCCGCAGCTCGCGTTCGTCGCCTACCACTCCGGGCACGAGCGCGACGTGCGCGAGGGGCCGTACGCAGCGGGACAGCCGAACGGCGGCGTCGACCGCCTGCTCGAGTCGGTGCGTCGGGCGGGTGTCGGCGTCGGGCAGAACGTCTACGCCGAGCTCGGCACCACGTGGCGGAACCTCATGGGTGACCCCGACCAGGCCGCCCACCTGCTCGGCAAGCTCATCGCCGCCCTCGGGCCCGGCAACGTCCTGTGGGGCACGGACTCGATCTGGTACGGATCCCCCCAGGACCAGATCGAGGCGTTCCGTGCCTTCGAGATCACCGCCGAGGCACAGGAGCGGTTCGGCTACGCGCCGCTCGCGCCCGACGTGAAGCAGGGGATCCTCGCCGGCAACGCCGCCCGCCTGTACGGCATCGACCCCGCCGGCGTGCCGTGCGCGACGAGCCCGGCCGACCGCGAGGCGCTCCGCCGCGATCCGCCCTCGACCGACCGCCTGCTCGGTCCCCGCACGGCGGCCGCCGCCCGGCGGACCTTCGCCGCCGACCACCCGTGGTTCGCGACCGTGCCTCCACACTGAGGGGGCGCAGGTTCGGCTCCTGCCCGCCGGGGAAAAAGCACGGCCGGTGAACGATTGGTCCGCGGCGCCCGGGTACTGGCTCAGCACGGTCGTCTTCCAGCGCGCGCTCGCTGCGGTCTACCTGGTCGCGTTCGTCGCCGCGGCCCGGCAGTTCCGCCCGCTCCTCGGCGCGCACGGCATGCAGCCGATCCCCGCATTCGTCCGCGCCGTCCCGTTCGCGCGAGCGCCGAGCCTCTTCCACCTCCGCTACTCGGACCGGCTCTTCGCCGCGGTGGCGTGGACCGGCGTCGCGGTGTCGGGCGCTCTCGTGCTCGGCGCGAGCGAGGTCCTCCCGGCCTGGGGCTGCCTCCTCGTCTGGGTGGTGCCGTGGGCGCTCTACCTGTCGATCGTCAACGTCGGCCAGACGTGGTACGGCTTCGGTTGGGAGACCCTGCTGCTCGAAGCCGGCTTCCTCGCGATCTTCCTGGGGCCCGCGGAGGACGGTCCCCCCACGCTCGTGCTCCTGCTGATGCGCTGGCTGCTCTTCCGGGTGGAGTTCGGCGCCGGGCTCATCAAGCTGCGGGGCGATCCGTGCTGGCGGGACCTCACGTGCCTCCGGTACCACCACGAGACCCAGCCGATGCCGGGGCCGTTCAGCTGGTGGTTCCACCACCTGCCGATGCCGTTGCACCGCGCCGAGGTGCTCGCCAACCACGTCACGCAGCTCGTGGTGCCCTTCGCGCTGTTCCTCCCGCAGCCGGTGGCCGGGATCGCCGCGGGGGTCATGATCGTGACCCAGCTGTGGCTGATGGCCAGCGGCAACTTCTCGTGGCTCAACGCGATCACGATCGTGCTGGCGCTGCCGGTCCTCGGCGACGGTGTGTGGCGAGCCGTGCTCCCGTTCGAGCCCGGCGCGTTGGCGTCACCCGCCCCGTGGCACGAGGTGCTCGTCGTGGCGCTCGCCGCCGCCCTCGTCATCCTGAGCGTGCGGCCGGTGCGCAACCTGCTGTCACCCCAACAGCGCATGAACACCACCTACGACCCGCTCCGCCTGGTCAACAGCTACGGCGCCTTCGGCTCCATCACGCGGGTCCGCCACGAGATCGTCCTGGAGGGGACCGACGACCCGAGTCCCGGCCCCGCCACCGTGTGGCGGGCCTACGAGTGCAAGGGCAAGCCCGGCGACGTGCACCGCCGGCCGCCGCAGGTCGCCCCGTACCACCTGCGTCTCGACTGGCTCCTGTGGTTCGCGGCGCTGTCGCCGGCCTACGCGGAGGGGTGGTTCGGCAAGCTCGTCGAGCGACTCCTGGCCAACGACCCGGACACGCTGCGGCTGCTGCGCACCAACCCCTTCCCTTCGACGCCCCCCACGTACGTCCGCGCCCTGCTGTACGAGTACCGCTTCACCACCCGCGACGAACGGCGGGCAACCGGCGCATGGTGGCACCGCGAGCTCGTCGGCACCTACCTGCCGCCGGTCCGCGTCCGAAGCGACGGCTCGTCGTTGGCCTCGTCTACAGCCGTTCGATGATCGTGACGTTGGCCTGGCCGCCGCCCTCGCACATCGTCTGGAGGCCGTAGCGGCCGCCGGTGCGCTCGAGCTCGTTGAGCAGCGTCGTCATGAGACGGGCGCCGGTCGCGCCGAGCGGGTGGCCGAGCGCGATGGCCCCGCCGTTCACGTTCACCTTCGTGAGGTCGGCGTCGACCTCCTGCTGCCACGCGAGGACGACGGAGGCGAACGCCTCGTTGATCTCGACCAGGTCGATGTCCTCGAGCGACATGCCGGTCTTCTCGAGCGCGTGGCGGGTGGCCGGGATCGGCGCAGTGAGCATGTAGATCGGGTCGTCGGCCCGCACGCTCATGTGGTGGACGCGGGCCCGCGGCGTGAGGCCATGGGTCTGCAGCGCGGCCTCGCTGCACACGAGGAGCGCGGCCGAGGCGTCGGAGATCTGGGACGAGACCGCGGCGGTGACGCGCCCGCCCTCCAGGAGCGGCTGCAGCGAGCGGATCTTCTCCCAGTTCGGCTCGCGGGGGCCCTCGTCGTGGGCCACGTCGCCGACGGGCACGATCTCCCGCTCGAAGCGACCCTCGGCCCGCGCCCGGATGGCCCGCTCATGGCTCTCCACCGCGAAGGCCTCCATGTCGTCGCGGCTGATGTCCCACTTCGTGGCGATCATCTCGGCGCTGTTGAACTGGCTGACCTCGCCGTCGCCGTAGCGCTTCACCCAGCCCTCGGAGCCGGTGAAGGGGTCGGTGAAGCCGAGGTCGGCGGCGAGGGTCATGGCGGAGCTGATCGGGATCATCGACATCTGCTGCACCCCGCCGGCCACCACCACGTCGGCGACGCCGGCCATCACCGCCTGGGCCGCGAAGTGCACGGCCTGCTGGCCCGAGCCGCACTGGCGGTCGACGGTCGTGCCGGGGACGTGCTCGGGCAGGCCCGCGGCGAGCCAGCAGGTGCGGGCGATGTCGCCGGCCTGGCCGCCGACGGAGTCGACGTTGCCGAAGATCACGTCCTCCACGGCGCCGGGGTCGATGCCCGTGCGGTCCATGAGGGCGCCGAGGCTGATGGCGCCCAGGTCGGCGGGGTGGATCTGGCTGAGCCCGCCGCCGCGGCGGCCCACGGGCGTGCGGACGGCGTCGACGATGAACGCAGCAGGCATGAGGACAGTCTCCTAGGCCCCGAGCGCTTCTGCGACTCGGTCGGTGTGGTGGGCGCTGTCGCCCCAGGCCCGGGCCAGCGCCCAGGTCCGCTTGAGGAACAGGTGGAGGTCGGCCTCGACGGTGTAGCCGATGGCGCCGTGGCACTGCAGGGCCTTGCGGCCGACCAGCTCGGCCGCGTCCGACGCCATGGCCTTCGCCATCGAGACGTCACGGGCGCGGGTGGGCGCGGCCTGCGCCACCGACCACGCCGCCCGCCACACGGCCGGCCGGGCGAACTCGAGGGCCAGCGCGGCGTCGGTCAGGTGGTGCTTCACGGCCTGGAACGCGCCCACCGGCTGCCCGAACTGCTGGCGCTCCTGCACGTAGCCGACGGTCAGGTCGAGCATCGCCTGCCCCAGACCGACGAGGACGGCGGCCGTGCCGAGCGCCCCGCGGTCGAGGGCCAGCTCGATGTCGGCGTCACCGGCACCGACCACCCGTCCCGTGCTGGCGGACGTGATGGTGGCGGCGCGGCGGGCGCGGTCGACCGTCTCGGCCGGCTCGAGGTCCACGGCGTCGCGAGCGAGGAGGAGGAGCCGCCCGTCGCGGGCCACGAGGACGCCGTCGGCGTCGGCCCCGCACGGCACCAGGGGGCCGCCGAGCTCGCTCGCCACGAGGCCCGCGCCCACACCGACCAGCGGCGCCGCGACCATCGCGGTCTCCACGAGCGGGTGGGGGAGGGCGACCCGGCCGGCCGCTTCGAGGATCGGCACGAGCCAGGTCTCGTCGAGCCCGAGGCCGCCGTCCTCCTCCCGGACGAGCACGCCGAGCACGCCCATCGCGTCGAGGCTGTCCCACACGCCGCGGTCGAGCTCGCCCGGCGGGGCGTCCCACGCCGCCCGCACGACGGCCGGGGAGCACTCCTTCGCGAGCAGGTCCCGCACGGCGTCGCGGAACGCCACCTGATCGTCGGTCAGCGCGAACCTCATCGGGGGAGCCCCAGGAGGCGCTCGGCCGCGATGTTGCGCTGGATCTCGTTCGTCCCCGCGTAGATCGGGCCCGAGAGCGAGAACTGCCAGCCCTTGCTCCACGGACCCTCGAGCTCGGCCTCGGGGCCGAGGAGGTCGAGGGCGAGACCGTGCAGCTCGATGTCGAGCTCGGACCACCACAGCTTCGTGAGGCTCGCCTCCGCGCCGGGCTTCGCGCCGGCCGCGAGCTTCGTGACAGTGGCGAGGGTCTGCTGCTGGTACGCGTCCGCGTGCATCCACGCGCGGGCGGCCCGCCGCCGCAGCTCGGCGTCGTTGCTGCGGTCCGCGAGGTGCAGGAGCCGCTCGGCGGTCGCGAGGAAGCGGCCGGGGGACCGCAGCGTGAGGCCCCGCTCCGAGCCGGCGGTGGCCATGGCGACGGCCCAGCCGCCCTCGGGCTGGCCGAGGACGACGCCGCCCGGCACCGCGTCGTCGGCCAGGAACGCCTCGTCGAAGAACACCTCCGCGAACCCCTCGTCGCCGTCGAGCCGGCCGAAGCCCCGCACCGTGATGCCGGGGCCGTCGAGGGGCACGAGCAGGTAGGTCAGGCCCTTGTGGCGGGCGCTGTCGGGGTCCGTGCGGAACAGGCCGAACAGGTGCGTGCAGAACGCGCCCCGGGTGGTCCAGGTCTTCTGGCCGTCGAGCACCCAGCCGCCGTCGACCCGCTGGGCCCGGCTCGTCACGGAGGCGAGGTCGCTGCCCGCGTTCGGCTCGGACCAGCCCTGGCACCAGAGGTCCTCGGCGGCGGCCATGCGGGGGAGGATCCCGTCGCGCTGCTCGGGCGTGCCGAACTCGTAGATGCTCGGCGCGAGGAGGAAGACGCCGTTCTGGGTGATCCGGGGCGGGGCACCGGCGCGGTAGTACTCCTCCTCGAAGAGGAGCCACTCCCAGAGGGACGCACCACGGCCGCCGTGCTCCGGCGCCCACGACACCACCGCCCACCGGTCCGCGAAGAGCCGCCGCTCCCACTCCAGGTGCTGCGCGAAGCCCTCCCTGGTGTCGCCCGATTGCGGCTCGCCGCCCACCGACGACCGCCAGCCCGGGAGGTTCGCCGCCAGCCAGGCCCGCGCCTCCTGCCGGAAGCTGTCCTCCTCGTCCGACCAGGTCAGGTCCACGGTGGCCTCAGCCGTCCCCGATGCGCTTCAGCGTCGCGTTCGCGTCGGCGACGATGCGGTCGAGCAGCTCGGCCACGGTCGGCAGCTCGTCGATCACGCCGGTGACCTGGCCGGTCGGCAGGATGCCGACCTCGGGCTTGCCGTCGACCATGGTCGCCTTGATGAGCATGGGCGCGTTGGCGGCCAGGGCCAGCTGGCTGAGGGTGAGGTCCTGGTTGCGCCGCATCGCCCGGCCCTCCCGCAGGAGGTCGCGCAGCGAGGTGCCGGTCTGCTTGCGGAACCGCAGCGCGGCGAGCGCGGCGCGCGGGAGGCGCAGCACCCGTGGCGACTTCTCGATGCGGTCGATCACCTCCGTGCGGATGACCCGCTGAGGGGCACCGTCGATGGCGGTGGTGACGACCGTGTCGAAGACGGTCGCGGCGGTGTAGCGGTCCTTCACGGCGGCGGGCACGTGGCTCTCCTGCGTCAGGAGGAAGCGCGTCCCCATGGCGACGCCGTCGGCCCCGTAGGCGATCGCGGCGACGAGGCCGCGGCCGTCGTGGAAGCCACCGGCGCCCAGGACGGGGATCGACGCCCCGACCGCGTCCACCACCTGCGGGAGCAGCAGCGAGGTGGGGACGGATCCCGTGTGGCCACCGCCCTCGCCACCCTGCGCGATCACCGCGTCGACACCCATCTCGAGGACCTTCTCGGCATGGCGGCGGGCGCCGACCGTCGGCATCACGACCACGCCGGCGTCGTGACAGCGGGCCACCGCCTCCTTGGTCGGCGCGCCGGCGAAGCTCACGAGCCGCACGCCCTCGCCGACGACGAAGGCGACCCGCTCGTCGAGGTCGGGCTGGTCGGCCCGGAAGTTGACGCCGAACGGAGCGTCGGTGCGCTGCTTCACGCCGCGGACCGCGTCCCGGAGCTGGTCGGGCGCCATCGTCACCGCGGCGAGGATCCCGAAGCCGCCGGCCGCGCTCGTGGCTGCGGTGAGGTTGGCGCCCGAGACCCATCCCATGCCCGTCTGGACGACCGGCACGCGGCACCCGACGAGGTCGCAGAACCGCGTCCGCAGGGCCGGGTGCAGCGGATCTGACACCCCGTCAGGTTACCGAGGGGCTCCCCGGGGGGCGAACCCGCGATGAGTTCCGGCGACCCCGCCCGTCCCCCTGGCATGACCGCCACCGTGCCCAGCGAGGCGACCGGGGACCGGACGTTCCACCGGCTCCTGCTCAACACCCTCGTGACCGGCGTGACCGGGTCGTTCGTCTGGTTCGCCCTCACGTTCTGGGTGTTCCGCGAGACGAGGTCGGTCGTCACGACCGCGGTGGTCGGCGCTTCCTTCAGCCTCTGCAGCGCCGTCCTCGGCCCCGTGTTCGGGACCTACATCGATCGGCACCGCAAGCACACGGCGATGCTGCTGTCGACCTCCGCCTCGGTGGCCTGCTACGCCGCGGCGACGACGCTGTTCCTCGCGGTCGACGCCGACCAGCTCCTCCGGATGCGGGGCCCGTGGTTCTGGGCGCTCGTGGCGACCACGCTCCTCGGATCCGTCGCGGGGTCGATGCGCGGCATCGCCCTCTCGACCTGCGTCACCCTCCTCGTGCCCGAGGACCGGCGGGACAAGGCGAACGGGCTGGTCGGCTCGGTGACCGGCGTGTCCTTCGCCATCACCTCGGTGTTCAGCGGGCTCGTGATCGGTCAGCTCGGCATGGGGTGGGCGCTCTACGGGGCCCTCGCGCTGACCGTCGGCGCCCTGCTGCACCTGGCGACGCTGCACATCCCCGAGGCCGCGCCGACCGCGGCCGAGGGTGCCCCCGGCCCGGTGTTCGACCTGCGGGGCGCGGTCGAGGCGATCCGCGCCGTGCCCGGTCTCCCGATGCTCGTGGGGCTCGCCGCCTTCAACAACCTCCTCCTGGGGGTGTTCATGGCGCTCATGGACCCGTACGGCCTGTCGCTCGTCTCGGTCGAGACGTGGGGGTTCCTCTGGGGCGGGATCATGCTGTCGTTCGTCGCCGGCGGTCTGCTGGTGGCCAAGCGCGGCCTCGGGTCGTCACCGGTGCGAGCGGTCGTCGCCGGCAACCTCGTGTGCTGGGTGACCTCAGCGACGTTCGTGCTCACGTCGTCGCTCGTGCTGCTCGTGGTCGGGCTCGTCCTGTGGCTGCTCGTGATGCCGGTGATCGAGGCCGCCGAGCAGACCGTGCTGCAGCGCTCCATCCCGTTCGAGAAGCAGGGCCGGGTGTTCGGCTTCGCCCAGATGGTCGAGAACGCGACGGCCCCCGTCACGGCCATCTGCATGGGTCCGCTGGCCGAGACGGTGTTCATGCCGTTCATGACCGACGGCAAGGGCGCCGACTGGATCGGAAGCTGGTTCGGGACGGGCCCCGACCGCGGCATCGCCCTGCTCTTCACCCTTGCCGGCATCGTCGGCGTCCTGGTCACCCTGCTGGTCCGGGCCTCCCGGTCCTACCGCCTCCTCACCGCCGAGGACGTCGTGGCGGAGGCACCGGTGGCCCTACCGTGCGCCGAGCCCTGCCCGGCGCTGGCCGCAGCCGCCTGACGCTCCTGCCGGCAGACCACAGGCCGAGACGAAATCCGCCCGATGACCGATGGAGCAACCGCGAGATGCCTAGGTACCGTCCCCCCATCGACAGCGACCTGATGGAGCAGACCGACGAGGCCGCGAAGGCCCGTGCCTTCCGTGCCCTCCTCGTCAACACCCTCGTGAGCGGCGTGACCGGCACCTTCGTGTGGTTCGCCCTCGTCTTCTGGGCGTACCTCGAGACGCGCTCGGTGCTGACGACGGCGGTCATCGGGGCGGCCTACAGCCTGGCGATGGCGTTCATCGGCCCGGCCTTCGGCACCTTCGTCGACCGCAACCGAAAGCACACGGCCATGCTCCTCGCCACGGCCACCTCGGTGGCGTGCTTCGCCCTCGCCACCGCCCTGTTCGTCCTGATCGATGCCGGCTCGCTGCTCAGCCTCACCGGCGTGTGGTTCTGGTTGCTCACCGCGCTCGTCCTGGGGGGATCGGTGGCCGGTGCGATGCGAGGCATCGCGCTGTCCACCTGCGTCAGCCTGCTCGTCCCGGAGGAGCGGCGGGACAGGGCCAACGGGCTCGTCGGCACGGTCAACGGCGTGGCCTTCGCGATCACCTCGGTGTTCAGCGGCATCGTCATCGGCCAGCTGGGCATGGGCTGGGCCCTCTACCTGTCACTGGGCCTGACCGTCGTGGCGTTCGTGCACCTCGTGGGCATCCGCATCCCCGAGGCCAAGCCGGAGCCGATGGAGGGCGAGTCCACCTCGCAGTTCGACGTGCGCTCCGCCGTCGACGCCATCAGGGGCGTGCCCGGGCTCCCGGTGCTCATCGCGCTGGCGGCCTTCAACAACATGCTCGGCGGCGTCTTCATGGCCCTCATGGACGCCTACGGCCTCGAGCTGGTCTCCGTCGAGACGTGGGGCCTGCTGTGGGGCTTCATCATGCTCGCCTTCATCGCCGGCGGCATCGCGGTGGCCAAGTTCGGCCTGGGCAGGACACCGGTGAAGCTGATCGTCACCTGCAACCTCGTGAACTGGGTGATCTGCTCGGTGTTCGCGGTGCAGTCGTCGATCCCGCTCCTCACGATCGGCTGCTTCGTCTGGCTGTTCATGATGCCGGTGATCGAGGCGGCCGAGCAGACCGTGCTGCAGCGGTCGATCCCCTTCGAGAAGCAGGGTCGGGTGTTCGGCTTCGCCCAGATGGTGGAGAACGCGGCGGCACCGGTCACGTCGATCCTCATGGGCCCGCTGGCCGCCGAGCTCTTCATCCCGCTGATGACCGACGGCAAGGGCGCCGACTGGATCGGCAGCTGGTGGGGCACGGGCCCCGAGCGGGGCCTGGCCGTCATGTTCACGCTGGCCGGCCTCATCGGCCTCGCCGTGACCCTGGTCTTCCGGGCCTCCCGCTCCTACCGCGACCTCACCACGATCCGGGTCGAGGACGAGGCGAGCCTCGACGTCGCGGCCGCCTGATCCGGCGCCGGCGTCCGTAGCCTGCCCCCATGCACATGGGGACCGCGCAGGGCCGCTGGGTCCTGCTGGCCACGGTCCTCGGCTCGGGGGTCGCCTTCCTCGACGGCACCGTCGTCAACGTCGCGCTCCCGGCGATCGCCGAGGACCTCGACACCGACCTGGCGGGGCTGCAGTGGGTGCTCGACGCCTACCTGGTCACCCTCACCGCCCTGGTCCTCCTCGGCGGGTCGCTCGGCGACCGCTACGGCCGGCGCATGGTGTTCCTGGCCGGGCTGGCCGGCTTCACCGCGGCATCGGTGCTGTGCGGGCTGGCGCCGAACGTCGAGGTGCTCATCCTCGCCCGGGCGGCCCAGGGCGTCGGCGCCGCGCTGCTCGTGCCCGGGAGCCTCGCCATCCTCTCGGCCGTGTTCCACCCGGACGACCGGGCGAAGGCGGTCGGGGCGTGGTCCGGCCTCGGTGGCGTGGCCACGGCGATCGGCCCCTTCGTCGGCGGCTGGCTCATCGACAGCGTGTCCTGGCGGCTCGCGTTCTTCGTCAACGTGCCGCTGGCTGCGCTCGTGGTCCTCGCCGCCCGCCACGTGCCCGAGACGAGGAGCGACGCCGGCGAGCACCTCGACCTCCCCGGCGCCGTCACCGCGTCGGCCGGCCTCGCCCTGCTGACCTACGGGCTGATCGAGCAGACCGCCGTGGCGACGGTGTCCGGGCTCGGCGTGCTGGGCGCCTTCGTCGTGCTGGAGGCTCGCAGCCCGAACCCGATGCTGCCCCTCGCCCTGTTCCGGGACCGCCAGTTCAGCGGGGCCAACGCGATGACCCTGGCCGTGTACGCGGCGCTGAGCGGCGCGTTCTTCCTCGTGGTCGTCGAGCTCCAGACGGTCCTCGGGTACTCCGCCCTCGAGGCCGGCGCCGCGCTCGTGCCCGTGACGCTCCTCATGCTCGTGCTCTCGGCGCGGGCCGGCGAGCTGGCCCAGCGCATCGGTCCCCGCCTGCCGATGTCGCTCGGTCCGATCGGCGTGGCGGCCGGACTGCTGCTGTGGACCCGCGTCGATGCCGGCGCGTCGTACGTCGAGGGTGTGCTGCCGGGGGCGATCGTGTTCGGGCTCGGGCTGTCGCTCACCGTGGCTCCGTTGACGGCGACGATCATGGCCTCGGCCGACGACGGCCACCTCGGCGCGGCATCCGGGGTGAACAACGCCGTCGCCCGCCTGGCCGGCCTGCTCGCGGTGGCGCTGCTGCCGGCCGTCGTGGGGCTCGACACCGCCGGCCCCGCTGCGGACCTCGACGGCGGCGTCGACGACGCGCTCGTCGTCGCGGCCGGCCTCTCGGTCGCCGGTGGGCTGATCGCGCTCGCCACGGTGCAGCGGCTCCGCCGGGTCACCCCGCACGCGCAGCCGTCGCTGGCCCATCCCTGCGGTCACCCGTGCCTCGAGGAGGAAGCCGCCGCCTGACCCGAACTCGCGACGCCTCGCACACAGAACTGTGTGCGAGGCGTCGCGAGTTCGGCGGTTAGTCGGGGACCTCTTGGAGGCGGGCGCCGGCGGGGTCGATCACCGTGCCGATGAGCTCGAGCTCGTCCGGCGTGGGCAGCCGGGACGTCGGCACGTCATCGGGCACGGCGAGCTCGAACCCCGTGGCGGCCCGCACCTCGTCGACCGTGACGCCGGGGTGGACCGACCGCAGGCGCATCGTGCGCTCGGGCGTCTCGAAGTCCAGGACGGCGAGGTTCGTCACGACTCGGCGGATCTCGTGGAAGCGCGCCGCCTCCGGACCCAGGGCGGCGGCGCGGTCGTAGCCGACGCCGCAGACCGTGTCGACGGCGGGGACGAACACCGAGGGCGAGTGGTTCGGCACCCAGTACGAGGTGACGTCGTTGATCGTGTTGCCCGGCGCGCCGCGGTAGCCGAGGAGCTGCACCTTGGGGTGCCGGTAGTCGCCGATGGCGGCGAAGTTCTGGTTGCCGAACCGGTCGATCTGGGAGCCGCCCATGATCACGTGGCGGCGGCCGTTCCAGACCCAGGTGAACATCTGCCGGTAGGGGTTGAAGTGCTCCACGACCTTGCCGTCGGGCCACGTGAAGGCGCCGTCGTTGGCGATGAGCCGGGCCTCGCCGTCGGTCATGGCGAGGTCGGGCTCGAACGTGGCCCGGGCGAGACGCCCGCCGATCATCGGGATCGTCCCGATCGGGTTGCACAGGAGCTCGCCGTCGCCGCGGAAGCACTCCGCGATCGCGACGACGCACACGTCGGCCCGCGCCACGAGGTCGGCCAGCCGGTCCTCGGCCATCAGCCGGCTCCTCCGTCGCGGCGGAGCCTGGCCTGGTAGTCGGCCTCGCTCAGGTCGAGCCACGTGGCCCGGAACTCGGCCCACGCCTCGGGCGACTTCGCCGACGCGGCGTACTGCTTCTGGAAGGCCTCGTCGCGGGGGTAGTCCGGGTCGCACGACGTGAAGTGCGCGCCGTTCGGGGCCTCGATGACGCCGTCGACGTGCAGCCGGCTGATGAGCAGCGACTGCGGCGGCCCCTCCTCGGCGAGCTGCTCGGTGGGGACGATCCGCTCGGTCGACAGGTAGCGCTGCACGGCGGCGCCGAGGAACAGGTCGTCCATGTAGGGGTCCGGCCCGAGGTACTGCCCGTTGCCGCGGGCGTCGGCCCGGTTCATGTGGACGAACGCGGCGTCCATCGTCAGCGCAGGCACGGCGACGAGCTCCTCGGCGTCGGCGAACGGGGAGGTGACCATCCGCACCCGGTCGTTGTCGCGCAGGATGTCCGACCCCAGCCCCACCCGTGTCGGGAGGAACGGGACCCGCCACGCGGCGGCCTGGAGGCCGAGCAGGAACATGCCCTCGTCGTACGGCTCGTCCTCGACGGCACCGGCCTGGCGCGCGGCGCGGAAGTGCGGCTCGAGCGGGATCGAGTCGAGCGACACGAACGCGTAGACGATGCGCTTGACCTTCCCCGCCGCGCAGAGGATGCCGACGTCCGGGCCGCCCCAGCTCACCACCGTGAGGTCGGTGAGGTCCGAGCGCAGGATCGCCCGCACCACCGACATCGGCTTGCGGCGCGAGCCCCAGCCCCCGAAGCCGATGGTCATGCCCGACCGCAGCTGGGCGACGGCCTCGTCCTCGGTGAGCCGCTTGTCCTTGGGTTGGGCCGTGCTCACTTCGACGTGTCTGTCCCGCGCTTGTCGACGAAGGCGTCGCGGTGCTCGTCCGCCACGCCGGACAGGTTGAGCTCGAACGTGAATCCCTGCTCGTAGCGGTACGACCGCTTCACGTCCCACAGGTCGATCCCGTTGAGCGACTCCTTGGCCGCCCGGATCACCGTCGGTGACTTGGCCGCGATCTGGCCGGCGACCGCCATCGCCGCGTCCCGCAGCGCAGCGGACGGCACGACCTGGAGGACCGAGCCGAACTCGTGCAGCTCGGCGGCGGTCGCGGTGGCCGACGTGTAGACCATCGCCCGCATCTTGTGCTGGGGCACCAGGCGGGACAGGTGGGTCGCCGCGCCGAGGGCGCCCCGGTCCACCTCGGGGAGCCCGAAGGTGGCGTCCTCCGCCGCGATCACGATGTCGGCGTTGCCGGCGAGGCCGATGCCCCCGCCCAGGCAGAAGCCGTTCACCGCCGCGATCACCGGCACGGCGCACTCGTAGACGGCGGCGAAGGCGGCGAAGCAGCCCCGGTTCGCGCCGATCAGCGCCTCGAACCCCTCGGTGGCCTGCATCTCCTTGATGTCGACGCCGGCGTTGAACCCGCGGCCCTCCGCCCGCAGCACGATCACACGCACCTGCGGGTCGCGGCCCAGCGCGGTGATCACGTCGGCCAGCTCGAACCAGCCCGCGACCGTCAGCGCGTTGACCGGCGGGTTGTCCATCACGACCTCGGCGATGCCGTCGTCGTGGACCTGGTGGCTGATGCCCATGCGTGACGTCCCCGGAGTCGGTTCTGACGGCCCGTCAGGAACCTAGCAACGACGAGGCCCCGGCCGGAGCCGGGGCCTCGTCGTCAGCTCCTTCGGATCAGGTCCGCTTCTTCGCCGCCTTCTTGGCGGGAGCGGTCTTCTTCGCAGTCGCCCTCGAGGCCGTCGCCTTCTTCGCCGCGGCCTTCTTCGCCGGGGCCTTGCGCCCGGGCGACGTCGTGGCGGTCGCCGTGGCCGGCACGGTGGGGCTGACGAGGATCTCCTCGACCACCTCGGCGGCCTCGGTGTGCGGCGTCGCGGGGACCTCGACGCCGAAGCCGCTCTTCTTGCGCTTGCTGAAGGCGATGGCCCCGATGAGGACCACGAGGGCGCCGATGGCGATGAGCTGCGCCGTCCCCGTGGGCTCGGCGGTGGCCAGCGTGCCCAGGACGTTGTCGGCCTCCTTGGTGTCCACCAGGCTGTCGCTGAAGATCGCCGGGAGGATCAGGAGCGACACCAGGTTCATCACCTTGATGAGCGGGTTGAGCGCCGGGCCCGCGGTGTCCTTGAAGGGATCGCCCACGGTGTCGGCGATGACGGCGGCCTTGTGGCTGTCGGAGCCCTTGCCGCCCTCGTTGCCGTCCTCGATGTACTTCTTGGCGTTGTCCCAGGCGCCACCGGCGTTGCTCAGGTACACGGCCATGAGCTGACCGGTGAGGATCACCGCGGCGAGGAACGCGCCGAGGGCCGTGAAGCCGATGCCGAAGCCGATGATCACGGGCGTGAGCACCGCGAGCAGGGCCGGCGTGGCCAGCTCCCGCAGCGACGCCTCGGTGCAGATGTCGATCACCGGGCCGTGCTCGGGCTTCTTCAGGCCCTTCATGATCAGGCCGTCGGCGAACTGGCGCCGCACCTCCTGCACGACGACGCCGGCCGTGCGGCTGACGGCGTTGATGGCGAGGGCCGAGAACAGGAACGGCACCGCGCCGCCGATGAGGAGGCCGATGAAGACCTTCGGGTCGGCGACGTTGATCGGCACGAGGTCGAAGATGCCCCGGGCGCTGCTCTCCAGCTCGTCGACCTTGGCTGCGCCGAGGAGCTCGTCCGCGGCGGTCTCGATGAAGCTGGCGAAGATGGCCACGGAGGCGATCACCGCGGAGCCGATGGCGAAGCCCTTGGTCACAGCCTTGGTGGTGTTGCCCACCGCGTCCAGGCTCACCATGATCCGCTCGGGCTCGCCGTGGAACTCGCCGGACATCTCCGCGATGCCCGCCGCGTTGTCCGACACCGGGCCGAACGTGTCCTCGGACACGATCACGCCGGTGGTCGCCAGCATGCCCATGCCGGTCAGGGCCACGAGGTAGAGCGAGAACTGGAGGTTCCCGCCGCCCAGCGCGAGCGACACGCCGAGCGAGCAGGCGATGGCCACGATGGCGTACACGGAGCTCTCGAGGCCGGCCGAGGTGCCCGACAGGATCGCCGTGGCGGGGCCGGTGCGGGTCGCCTCGGCGATCTCCTTCACGGGCGAGTAGTGGGTCGCCGTGAAGTACTCGGTGAGGCGGCTGACCAGCTGGGCGAGCACCAGGCCGATGACGACGGCGGCGAAGCAGCGCAGGCCGACGTTGGACAGGTCGGCCTCACCGGAGCCGTTGACGCCGTCGCCGACGTAGAAGAGCCCGAGGAGCCCGACGCCGATGACCGTGATGATGCCGGCGGTGAGGAAGCCGCGGTTGATCGGCTTGAGGGCGTCGGTCTCGCCCTCCTTGGCCCGCACGGCGTACACGCCGGCGATGGAGGCGATCACGCCGACGGCGCGGGCGGCCAGCGGGAACACGAGGCCCAGGGCCGGGTTGGCCCCGACGGCCGAGAAGCCGGCCACGCCGAGGATGATCGACGCGACGAGGGTGACCTCGTAGCTCTCGAAGAGGTCGGCGGCCATGCCGGCGCAGTCCCCCACGTTGTCGCCGACGTTGTCGGCGATGGTGGCCGGGTTGCGGGGGTCGTCCTCGGGGATGCCCGCCTCGACCTTGCCGACGAGGTCGGCGCCGACGTCGGCGGCCTTGGTGAAGATGCCGCCGCCCACCCGGAGGAACAGGGCGAGGAGCGAGCCGCCGAACCCGAAGCCGACGAGGATCGCGGAGCTCGTGTTCTGGAACAGCACGATGATGACGGTGGCGCCGAGGAGGCCCAGGCCGACGGTGAACATGCCGGCGATGCCACCCGTGCGGAACGCCACCTTCAGGGCGTCGGGCAGGGAGTTGCGCTTGGCGGCCGCCGCCGTGCGGACGTTGCCCCGCGTGGCCAGCGTCATGCCGATGTAGCCGGTCAGGCCGGACAGGAAGCAGCCGGCGACGAAGGCGGCCGTGCGGAACAGGCCCGACTGCACGAAGGACAGCGCCTCTTCACCACCCGGCTTGTTGATCTCCGTCGAGGTGACGAACACGATCGCCGCCAGCGGGACCAGGATCACCGCAATGGTCTTGAACTGTCGCTTGAGGTAGGCCCAGGCCCCCTCTTGGATCGCGAGCGCGATCTCGATCATCTTCGGGGTGCCCTGGTCGGCGGCGAGCACGCCGCGCATCAGGATGAACCCGACGGCGATGGCGATGAGGGCGGCCAGCCCGGAGAACCCGAGGATGGCCCACTCACCTCCTTGCAGTACGAACTCCTGGTAGCCGCCCTCGGCGGCCAGGACGTTGGTCATGCTTGCTTCCCTTGGGTCGTGGGGGCGGCGTTGGCCCCACTGGTTGGTGCCGTGCGATCGCCGTTGCGGGTCTCGCGACGAGTGACGTAGATCTGACGGGCGACCCGCTCGCCGAGCGTGCGGTCCTGCCCGTTGACGGTCACCACGAGGGGGCCGTCGAAGGGGTGCTTCTCGACCACCTCGACCTCCACGCCCGGGACCAGGCCCAGGGTGCCGAGGAAGGTGACGAGGTCTGGGTCGGTGGAGCCGGAGAGCGCGACCTCCGCCACGTCGCCGGGCTCGAGCATGTAGAGGTCCGGGGTGACCGGCAGCTCGCCGTCCTCGGCGGTGGGGATCGGGAACCCGTGCGGGCACGTCGCCGGCCGGTGGAGGGCCACGTAGAGGCGCTCGAGCACCTCGTCGGGGAGCTCGTGCTCGAACCCGACGGCGAGCTTGTCCGCCTCGTTCCACTTGTAGCCGAGCATGTCGGCGAGGAAGCGCTCGACGATGCGGTGCCGGCGGATGGCCGCGACGGCGGTCTTCTGGCCCTCGGGGGTGAAGCTGACGCCCTGGTAGGGCCGGTGGTCGACCAGGCTCCGGTCGGCCAGGCGCTTGACCATCGTGGTGACGGTGCCGGGAGACAGCCCGAGGACGTCCGCGAGCGCGCCGGTGTGCGCCTCCGAGCCATCTCGGGTGAGGCGGTAGATGGCCTTCAGGGCCTCGCGCTCGGACTTCGTGAGGGAATCGTCCACGGTTCGATCTTTGGAGCCCCGAAATCCTGGCTTTGTCCCAGGCACGTTCGAAGCGCGCTCATCCCACCAGACCGGCGCCTTCACCGCAAAACGGCGGACGCCGGCCCCTCTCGGAGCCGGCGTCCTGACGCTCTGTCGTCGAGCCGCTACTCGACCGTGAAGGCCCTGAACATGCCGTGGCCGCCCATGTCCTCCGGGATGGCGTGCGGTGGTCCGCCGGTCCGGTCCTGGACGAAGCAGTACACGATGTACGTCCGACCCGATTCGAAGCCCTCCGACACGGTGAACTGGCCGCCCAGGCCCGTGCTGTAGACGCCGCTGAAGCCGAACTCGTCGTCCTCCGGCTCGACGGCGCCCTCGGGCGGGCCCGTCTCGCTGAACTGACCGGCGAACGAGGTCTCTGCGGTCTCGACGTCGGTCCCCTCCGGCATCAGGCTGATGCCGGCGAAGTGGATCTGCTCCGGGCCGGTGTTCTCGAAGTTGATGGTCGTGTCCCCGTCGGCGACGTCGACCTCGAAGCTCCAGTCCGCGGCTGTGATCGTGCCGTCGGCCTCGGGCAGCTCGGCGGCGCCCGTGGCGGGACCCACGGTGACGACCTGGGCCATGCCCCGGTTGTAGTGGAGCCGCTCGGGGGTGACGGGCTCCTCCTCCTCGTCCTCGAGGTCCGACTCGCCCTCCTCGGCCTGCTCCTCGGCGTCGCCGTCGAAGCTGCACATGAGCGCGTAGGTGCCCTCGGAGATGAGGAACGTGGCCGACTCGGTCTCGCCCGCGGCGGCCTCGACCGGCACGGCCAGGTTCTCCGACTCGGCGGGGATCGGCCCGCCGCCCTCCCCGGCGAACACGGGATCGAACTTGGGCAGGAACTCCGTCAGCGGGGTGTCGCCGATCTCGACGAAGGCGGCCTCGTGCTCCACCTCACCCTCGTTGGTGAAGTTGATCGTCACCAGGCCGGCGTCGAGCTCGGTCGGGGCCTCGGAGAACGCGTAGTCCACGCCGGTGACGTCGATCGTCTGCGCTTCGACCTCCTCCTCCGCCGTGCCGCCGTCGTCGGCCTCCTCGACGGGTGTGGCGTCGCCGTCATCGTCGTCGCCGCACGCGGCCAAGAACGACGTCAGGAACGTGAGGGCCACCAGCCCTCGGAGCACTCGCCTGCTTCCCATGCATCCCCTCCGGTGAATGGGCGCTCCCCGCCGCGCCTCGTGGTGTTGGTCGCGGACCCTAGACCCTGTGCCAGACTCGTGACGGATCTGACACACCGTCAGAAGGAGTGCGATGACCACGCCCGTACCGGCCGTCGACGGCTGGTTCACCACCGACGAGGAACCGCACCTCCTCGGGACGCGCTGCACGTCGTGCGGCACCGTCTTCTTCCCCCGAGCCGCCGGCTTCTGCCGCAACCCGGGCTGCCGCGGCCGCGACTTCGAGGAGGCCGCGCTGTCCCGCACGGGCACGGTCTGGAGCTACACCGACGCGCAGTACCAACCGCCGCCGCCCTACATCCCGCCCGGCGACGAGCACGTGCCGTTCGCGCTGGCCGCCGTCGAGCTCGCCGCTGAGCAGCTCGTGGTGCTCGGGCAGGTGGCCGACGGCTACGGCGTCGGTGATCTGTCGGTCGGGGCGCCGGTCGAGCTCGTCGTCGAGCCGCTGTACGAGGTCGACGGCGTGCCCCACCTCATCTACCGCTGGAAGCCGGTGGCACAGTGACGGCGCCTGCTGCGATCGCGGTCGCCGGGGTCGGCATGCACGAGTGGGGGAAGTGGGGTCGCCCCTTCCACGAGTACGGCATCGAGGCCGCGCTCCGAGCCCTCGACGACGCGGGCATCGGCTGGGACGAGGTGCAGTTCGTCGCCGGGGGCGAGACCGTCCGCAACGGCTACCCGGGCTGGGTGGCCGCGTCCACCCTGACGCAGGCGCTCGGCTGGAACGGCGCGCGCGTGGCGTCGTCCTACGCCGCCTGTGCGTCGGGCGTGACGGCCCTCGACGCCGCGCGATCGAGGATCCTCGCCGGCCTGTGCGACGTCGCCCTCGTCGTCGGCGCGGACACCACGCCGAAGGGCTTCCTGGCCCCGGTGGCGGGGGAGCGGTGGGACGACCCGGACTGGCTGCGCTTCCGCCTGCTCGGCGCCACCAACCCGACCTACTTCGCGCTCTACGCCCGCCGGCGGGTCGACCTGTACGGGGCCACCGACGCGGACTTCGCCAAGGTGAAGGTGAAGAACGCGCGGCACGGCCTGCACAACCCGTACGCGCGCTACCGCAAGGAGGTCACGGAAGAGGAGGTGCTGGGCAGCCCGATGGTGGCCGACCCGCTCCGCCTGCTCGAGATCTGCGCGACGTCCGACGGCGCCGCGGCCGTGGTGCTCACCTCGATGGACTACGCGAAGCGCAAGGGCCTCACCGCGCCGGTGCGCATCCGGGCCGTGTCGACCGTGACGCCCCGCTTCCCGAACACCGTCATCGAGATGCCGAACTTCGCCACGGACTCGGCCGCCGCGCTGGCCCCGCCCGAGCTCACCTTCCGCGACTCGATCGCCGCGGCCGCCTACGACGAGGCCGGTCTCGGTCCCGAGGACCTCGGCCTCGCCGAGGTCTACGACCTGTCGACCGCCCTCGAGCTCGACTGGTACGAGAACATCGGCCTCTGCAAGCCGGGTGAGGCCGAGCGCCTCCTCAACGACGGCGACACGTGGATCGGCGGCCGCATCCCGGTGAACCCCAGCGGCGGGCTGGCCTGCTTCGGCGAGGCCGTGCCGGCCCAGGCCATCGCACAGGTCTGCGAGGTCACGTGGCAGCTCCGCGGCCAGGCCGAGGGCCGCCAGGTCGACGGCGCCAAGGTCGGCCTCACGGTCAACCAGGGCCTCTTCGGCCACGGCAGCTGCGTCATCCTCTCTGTCTAAGTGCCGAGGGGGGCTGCGCCCCCCCTCAGCGAGACCCCCATCGCCGACACGCAGCGACGGCGAGCCCCCTGTCGGACCAGCCCGCGCTGCGTCGGTCAGCTCTCCTGTTCTTCGAGCAGTCGGCGCAACGTGGGCAGCGTCAGCTGGTCCTTCGGCCGATCCGCCGCGGCCTTCGAGCGGATGACGTCGGCCAGCGACGCCACCTCGACGACGACGCCGAGCACCTCGTCCAGGATCGCGTCCCGATGGAGGTCGTCGTAGCCGTGCGTGCCGGCAGGCAAGATGGTGAGATCGAGGTCGCCATGCGGCGTTCGCAGGTTCCACACGGTGGCCCTGGCGAGCGACGCGGCGTCGTGGGCGAACTCGACGTCCTCGTCTCCTGCACGCACCCGGGCCCCGATCGAGCGCAACGCGTCCGACAACCTCTCCAGGTTGGCGGCGCTCATCTCCGGCGTGATGTCGAGGTCGAAGGTCAGATGCGCAGAGCCGTGGTAGATCGCCGCGAACCCGCCGACGACGACGAACCTCACCTCGTGCTCGGACAACGCTCGGAGCATCGCCTCCGGGTCGAACGCTGGACTGGTGTCGCTCATCCGGCGCGCACCCGTCTGCGACGCCTCTCGCCTGCCTGCCTGAAGCCCTCGGCCAAGCGGATCGCACCGAGCGACCGCCGCACCCGCTCCTCCGCCGGGAGCTCGGCGTTGGCCTTCACCTGTCCCCACTCCTCGGCGTCGAACGGGACGAGGCGGAGGTGGATGTCGAACCCGCAGGCCTGCGCCACCTCGGACAGCCGCGCGAGGGTGGGGGAGCCGTGGCGTTCGATGCGGGCGATGGCCGATTGGGTGGTCCCGAGCCGCTCGGCCAGCTCCGTCTGGGACAAGCCCGCCCGGCGGCGGACCTCGCGGATGAGGTGGTTGCCTCGCATGCAGCCAGCATAGCGCGATCGCTATGATAGCGACAGCGCTATGTTCCCGAACGACCGGGGTTTTGGCAGGCTGGGGGCGTGCCCGTGCAGCTGAACCACACGATCGTCCACGCTCGTGACGCGGCGGCCTCCGCCGCGTTCCTCTCCGAGATCCTCGGCGTCGAGGCGCCCGGTCGGTTCGGGCCCTTCCACGTGGTCGAGGTCGCCAACGGGGTGTCCCTCGACTACATGGACACGCCCGAGCCGCACCCGGTGGGAGGTCAGCACTACGCCTTCCTCGTCACCGAGCCCGAGTTCGACGAGATCTTCGGGCGCATCCAGGAGCGCGGGCTCGACGTCTACGCCGACCCCGCCGGTGAGCTGAAGGGCCAGGTCAACCACAACGACGGCGGCCGGGGCCTGTACTGGTCCGACCCCGACGGCCACTGGCTCGAGATCCTCACCGTCCCGTACGGGGGATGGCCGGCGTGAGGTCGGCTAGGCCAACCAGCGGCTGAGCGACTCGACCACGCACGCGGGCTTGGCCCCGCCCTCCACCTCGATCGTGATCGTGATGGTCGTCTGCACGCCGCCGGGGATCTCCTCGACGGCGGCGATCTCGGCGCCGCCGCGGATGCGGCTGCCGACCGGCACCGGCGCGGGGAACCGGACCTTGCCGGTCCCGTAGTTCACGCCGGCCGACGCGGCGGGCACCTGGAGCAGCTCGGGCAGGAAGCGGTTCGACAGCGCCAGCGTGAGGAAGCCGTGCGCGATCGGGCCGCCGAAGGGGCTCTCGGCCGTCGCCCGCTCGGCGTCGACGTGGATCCACTGGTGGTCGCCGGTGGCGTCGGCGAAGAGGTTGACGCGCGCCTGTTCGACCTCCATCCAGTCGGTCCACCCGAGGTGCGTGCCCGCCGCGCCGCGCAGCTCGTCGAGCGTCTCGAAGACGGTGGCCATCAGGCTCGCTGCGAGGACACGGACACGACCTCGCCGGTCATGTAGGTCGAGTAGTCGCTGGCCAGGAACGCGATCACGGTCGCGATCTCCCATGGCTCCGCGGCGCGTCCGAAGGCCTCGCGCTGCGTGAGCTCGTCGAGCAGCTCGTCGGTGGTGACCTTCGCGAGGAACGCGTGCATCGCCAGCGACGGCGCGACCGCGTTCACGCGCACGCCGTGCGGCGCCGCCTCGATCGCGGCCGAGCGGGTGAGCGCCATCACGCCCGCCTTCGCGGCCGCGTAGTGGGCCTGCCCGGCCTGCGCCCGCCAGCCCAGGACCGACGCGTTGTTGACGATGACGCCGCTGGCCTGCCGGTACATCTGGCGCAGCGCGGCACGGGTCATGCGGAACGTGCCGGTGAGGGTGATGTCGATGACCCTGTCCCACTGCTCGTCGGTCATCTCGACGATGTCGGCGGTGCCGCCCAGCCCGGCGTTGTTCACGAGCACGTCGACCCGGCCGTGCTCGGCGACGGTGCCGTCCACCAGCGCCTGCACCTGTCCCTCGACGGTGACGTCGCACGGCAGCGCGAGCGGGCGCCCGCCGGCCAGCTCGGCCAGCTCATCGGCCGCCTCCCCGAGACGGCGCTCGTGCGCGTCGCTGAGGACGACGGTGGCGCCCTCCTCGATGCAGCGCCGGGCCGTCGCGTTGCCGATGCCGGTCCCCGCCGCGGCCGTGACGAGCACGACCTTGCCGGCCAGGAGGTCCCGCCCGGACGGCGGCGAAGGGACAGTGGTCACGTGGAGTCCTTGGGGAGGCCGAGGGCGCGCTCGCCGATGATGTTGCGCTGGATCTGGTTGGTGCCGGCGTAGATCGTGTCGCTGCGGCTGAAGAGGAACAAGCGCTGCAGCCGGCTGTAGTCCGGCGAGCCGTCCGGGAAGGTGGCCGTCCGGAGGGTGGCCTCGGCGCCGAGGACGTCCATGGCGAGCTCGCCGAGGTCCCGGTGGACCGTGGCCCAGAAGAGCTTCGTGACCATCGCGGCGGGTGACGCCTCGGGCGACGACGACATGATCCGCATGGCGTTCAGGCGCATCAGCCGGAGGCGCACCCACGTGTCGACGAGGCGCTGCCGGATCACCGGGTCCTGCACGCGGCCGTTGTCGCGGGCTCGGGCCAGGATCTCGTCCCACTCGTTGAGGAACATGAGGTTCTGCCCGAGCGTCGAGGCGCCCCGCTCGAACCCGAGCGTGCCCATCGCGACGCGCCAGCCGCCGTCCACGTCGCCGACGACGTGCTCGGCCGCGGTGCGGGCGCCCGAGAAGAAGACCTCGTTGAACTCCGAATCGCCGGTGACCTGGTGGATCGGACGGATCTCGACGCCGTCCTGCCGCATCGGGACGAGCAGGTACGAGATGCCCTTGTGCTTCGGCGCGTCGCGGTTGGTGCGGGCCAGCACGAAGCACCAGTCGGCCCAGTGGGCCTGGCTCGTCCAGACCTTCTGGCCCTCGATCACCCACTCGTCACCATCGAGCTCGGCCTTCGTCTGGATCGACGCGAGGTCCGAGCCCGCTCCCGGCTCGCTGTAGCCCTGGCACCAGAGCTCGGTGCCGGCCACGATCCCCGGAAGGAAGCGGGCCCGCTGCTCGTCGGTGCCGAACGTGATCAGCGTGGGGCCGAGCAGCGTCTCGCCGATGTGCCCGATGCGACCTGGCGCCCGGGCCCGCGCGTACTCCTCGAAGTAGACGACCTGCTGGTGGAGCGACAGGCCACGGCCGCCGTGCTCCTTCGGCCACGCCACGCAGGTCCACCCGTGCGCGCCGAGGTGGCGCTCCCAGGCGAGCCGCTCCTCGAAGAGGCAGTCGTCGTCGCCGGGCCCCCCGCGGCCGCGCACGACGGCGAAGTCGCCGCGGAGGCCGTCCTCGAGGAAGGTGCGGACCTCGTCTCGGAAGGCCTCGTCCTCGGCCGAGAATCTCAGGTCCATCCGCGGCACCGTACCGCTGGACCTGACGGGCCGTCAGATCTTCTCGAGCGCTCCGCTCAGGACTTCACGAGGCGCTCGATGGCCTTGGTCGCCTCGGACACCATCCGGTCCTTGTGGTCGGTGTCGCCCCCGGCGGCGGCGTCGGCGACGCAGTGGCGCAGGTGCTCGTCCACCAGGCCGACGGCGACGCTCTGCAGTGCCTTGGTGACCGCGCTGACCTGGTTGAGGACGTCGATGCAGTACGTGTCCTCCTCGATCATGCGCTGGAGGCCGCGGACCTGCCCCTCGATGCGGCGCAGGCGGGTCACGTAGTCGGCCTTGCTCATGTCGTAGCCGGGCATCGGATCTCCTCGGATCAGGCGAGCTCCGCCTGGAAGCGGCGGAGGCGGAGGCTGTTGGTGACGACGAACAGGCTCGATCCGGCCATCGCGAGGCCGGCGAGCATCGGGTTGAGCAGGCCCGCCGCGGCGAGCGGGACCGCGGCGACGTTGTAGGCGAAGGCCCAGAAGAGGTTGCCCTTGATCGTGGCGAGCGTCCGGCGGGAGAGGCGGATCGCGTCGGCTGCGGACCGCAGGTCGCCCCGCACGAGCGTCAGGTCGCTGGCCTCGATCGCCACGTCGGTGCCGGTGCCCATCGCGAGCCCGAGGTCGGCCTGGGCCAGCGCGGCGGCGTCGTTCACACCGTCGCCGACCATCGCGACCACCCGGCCCTGCTCCTGGAGCGAGCGGACCACGGCGACCTTGTCCGCGGGCAGCACCTCGGCGCTGACCCGCTCGATGCCCACCTCGTCCGCGACTGCTCGCGCCGTGCGCTCGTTGTCGCCGGTGAGGAGGATCGGCTCGAGGCCGAGCTCGCGCAGGCGGGCGACGGCGGCGGCCGACGTGGGCTTCACCGTGTCGGCCACGACGAGCACGGCCCGCGCCGCGCCGTCCCAACCGACGAGCACGGCCGTGCGGCCGGCCTCCTCCGCGGCAGCGCGGCCGGCGGCGAGGGTGGGGGAGAGGTGCAGCGACCAGTCGGCCAGGAACCGCTCGCGCCCCACCACGACCGCGTGGCCGTCGACGACGCCCTGCACCCCGAGCCCCTCCGTGCTGGCGAAGGACTCCACGGGCACGAGCTCGACGCCCGCGGCGACGGCGCCGGCGGCGATGGCCTGCGCGATCGGGTGCTCGCTGGCGTGCTCGAGGGAGCCCGCCAGGCGCAGCGCCTCCGCCTCGGACGCACCGTCGGTCACGACCTCCACGAGTCCCATCCGGCCGGTCGTGACCGTGCCCGTCTTGTCGAGGACGATCGTGTCGACCCGGCGCGTCGACTCCAGCACCTCGGGCCCCTTGATGAGGATGCCGAGCTGAGCGCCGCGTCCGGTCCCGACGAGCAGGGCCATGGGGGTGGCCAGACCGAGCGCGCACGGGCAGGCGATGATCAGCACGGCCACCGCGGCGGTGAACGCGACGGTCGCGCTGTCGGTGGCGGCGGCGGTGACCCAGAAGCCGAGGGTGGCGGCGGCCAGCACCATGACGATCGGCACGAAGATGGCGGAGACCCGGTCGGCCAGGCGCTGGACCGGCGCCTTGCCGCTCTGGGCGTCCTCCACGAGGCGAGCCATCTGCGCGAGCGCGGTGTCCGCGCCGACCCGGGTGGCCTCGATCACGAGGCGGCCGGAGCGGTTGACCGTCGCACCGGTGACGCCGTCGCCCGGCCCGACCTCGACGGGGACCGGCTCGCCGGTGACGAGGGAGGTGTCGATGGCGGAGGTGCCCTCGACCACGACGCCGTCGGTGGCGATCTTCTCGCCCGGGCGCACGACGAAGCCGTCGCCCACCTGCAGCTGCTCGATCGGGACGCGGACCTCGTCGCCGTCGCGCAGGAGGGCGACGTCCTTCGCACCGAGCTCGAGCAGCGCGCGGAGCGCGGCACCGGACCGGCGCTTGGCCTTCGCCTCCGCGTAGCGGCCGGCGAGGATGAACGCGGTCACCCCGGCGGCCACCTCGAGGTAGATCTGGCTGTCGCCGGCGCCCCGCTCCGCGGTGAGCGAGAAGCCGTGCTCCATGCCGATGATCCCGGCGTCGCCGAGGAAGAGGGCGTAGAGCGACCAGCCGAAGGCGGCGAGCGTGCCGACGGAGATGAGGGTGTCCATCGTCGCCGCGCCGTGGCGCAGGTTCACCCAGGTGGCGCGGTGGAAGGGCCACGCGCCCCAGGTCACGACCGGCGCGGCCAGCGTGAGGCTCAGCCACTGCCACGCGTCGAACTGCAGCGCGGGGACCATCGACACCAGGACCACCGGCACGGTGAGCGCGGTGACCAGGAGCAGCCGGTCCCGGAGGGCGCGGGTCTCGTCCGCACCCGGGACGGCGCCGTGGTGGGCGTGCGGATCCGCGTCGGCCTCGGCGTGCGCGGCATGGGCGGGAGCGGGCACGTGGGCGCGGTAGCCGAGCTCCTCGACCTCGGCCACGAGCTGCTCCGGCCCGACCTCGGGACCGTGGTGCACCTGCACCCGCTCGGTCGCGAAGTTCACGGTCGCCGTCACGCCCTCGAGCCGGTTGAGCTTCTTCTCGATGCGGGCCGCGCACGAGGCGCAGGTCATCCCGACGATGTCCAGGTCGGTCTTCTCGGTCGGGGCCTCGGTGTGGGTCTCAGTGGTCATGGTCGTCTCCCCCGAGGAACGAGCCGCCCTCGGTGGTGGTCGTGGTGGACGGGGTGTGCTCGACCACGTGCTCCTCGTCGTCGCCGACGTCGATGGGGCCGCTGGCCTCGCCGATCGCCGCGCCGGCGCCGAAGGCGGCACCCAGGGCGAGCGTGAACGCCGCGAGCTTCACGGTGGTGGTTGCCATGTCCCGTACCCTATACCCCCATGGGGTATCTGGCAATCCCTCCGTCAGCTCCCTGCGGGATCGAGCTCCGCTCGGAGGAGGGTGCGGTAGAGGTCGGCGTAGAGGCCGCCCACGGCCATGAGGTCGCCGTGGGTGCCCCGCTCGACCAGGCGGCCCTCGTCGAGGACGAGGATCTGGTCCGCGGTCGTGATCGTCGACAGGCGGTGGGCGATCACGAGGCTCGTCCGGCCGACGAGCGCGCCGGCCAGGGCCTCCTGCACGAGCTGCTCGTTCTCGGCGTCGAGGTGGCTCGTCGCCTCGTCGAGGATGACGATGGCCGGGTCCTTCAGGAGCATCCGGGCGATCGCGATCCGCTGCTTCTCGCCGCCCGACAGGCGGTGGCCCCGGTCGCCCACGAGCGTGTCGAAGCCGTCGGGCAGCGAGGCCACGAGCTCGTCGATCTGCGCCGCCCGGGCCGCGGCCCACAGCTCGTCGTCGGTGGCGTCGGGGCGGGCGTAGCGCAGGTTCTCCCGGATGCTGGCGTGGAACAGGTGCGGCTCCTGGCTCACCACGCCGACGGCCTCGCGCAGGCTCTCCTGGGTGAGGTCGCGGACGTCGGTGCCGTCGATGCGGACCGCGCCATCGGTGACGTCGTAGAGCCGGGGGACGAGCGAGGCGAGGGTGGTCTTGCCCGCGCCCGACGGCCCGACGAGCGCGACGAGCTGGCCGGGCTCGATCGAGGCGGTGACCCCGGCGAGGACCACGGGTCGCTCGGCGGGGCCCGTGCCGTCGTCGTCCGCCGGGGCCGTGCCGTTCGCCTGGGTGGGCTCGAGGCTCGCCACGATGGCGTCGGCCGGGTACGCGAACCCGACGTGGTCGAGCTCGATGCGGCCGCGCGGGTGGGCGAGCGCCGCGGCACCGGGCCGGTCGACGATCGGGTTGGGCGCATCCAGGACCTCGAACACCCGCTCGAACGACACGAGCGCGGTCATGACGTCCACGCGCGCGTTGGTGAGGGCCGTGAGCGGGTTGTAGATCCGGCCCACGAACGTCGCGAGGGCGACGAGCGTGCCGAGCGACATCGACCCGTCGATGACCTGGTGGCCGCCCACCCAGTACACGGCGGCGGCGGCGAGGGACCCCACGAGGCCGAGGGCGACGTAGAACGTGCGGCCCAGCACGGCAGAGCGCACGCCGACGTCCCGGAGGCCGTCGGCCTGCGCGCCGAACCGGGCCGACTCGCGCCGGGGGTTGCCGAACAGCTTGACCAGCAGGGCGCCCGACACGTTGAAGCGCTCGGTCATCGTGCTGCTCATGTCCGCGTTGAGCTGCATCTGGCGGCGGGTGAGCTTCTGCAGCCGGCCGCCCACCCGCTTGGCCGGCACGAGGAACAGGGGCAGCAGCACGAGGGCGATGACGGCGAGCCGCCACTCCAGGAACACGATCGCGGCGCCGTTCGTGATCAGCAGGACCACGTTCGACACGACCGACCCAAGGGTGCCGGTGACCGCCCGCTGCGCCCCCAGCACGTCGTTGCTCAGCCGGCTCGTGAGCGCGCCGGTGTCGCTCCGGGTGAAGAACGACATCGGCATGCCCTGCACGTGGTCGAACAGCGCCACGCGCAGGTCGTGGATGAGCCCCTCGCCGATGCGCGAGGACAGGTAGCGCTCGGCCAGCGCCATCCCGGCGTCGGCCAGGGCGGCACCCACGATGAGGAGGGCCAGCCCGTTGAGCAGGCCGGTGTCGCCGTTCGGGATCGCGTCGTCGAGGATCTCCCGGAACAGCAGCGGCGGTACGAGGCTGAGCACCGCGGCCGCGACGATGACGAACAGGAAGCCGGCGATGAACCGGCGGTAGGGCCGGGCGAAGCGCCACGCCCGGCGCACGACGGTCCGGTCGAGCGTCGCGCCGTCGACGGCCGACGGGTCACCGTGCCCGAGCAGGTAGGGGGGTCCACCTCGCATCGGACCGAGCGTACGGTCGCCCGAGCCGTTCGCGTTCGGGGCACGGGCAGCCCGGATCGGCGCGCTGCTGCCCCCAACGCGCGGTGTCGCCGAGGTTGGGGGCGTGACGGTGCCGATTCGGCGCCTCGATGCGCCCAACCCCCGTCGTACGCTGCCGGCCGTGGACGGGTGGGTGGAGGCGAACCGGGCCAACTGGGACGAGCGCGTCGGCATCCACGTCGCGTCCGAGTTCTACGGCGTCGAGGCGTGGCTGGCCGGCGACCGGATGCCCCGCCCCAGGGAGCTCGCCGCCATCGGCGACGTGCGTGGGCTCGACGTCGTGCACCTCCAGTGCCACTTCGGCCTCGACACGCTGGCGCTGGCCCAGGCGGGCGCTCGGGTCACCGGCGTCGACCTCGCGCCCTCGGGGATCGCCCAGGCTCGGGCGCTGGCCGACCGGGCCGGCCTGTCCGACCGGGCCCGGTTCGTGGAGGCCGACGTGCTCGAGGCGGCTCGGGTGCTGGCGCCGGACACCTTCGACTTGGTCTACGTCAGCCTCGGCGCCCTCTGCTGGCTGCCTCGCGTCGAGGTGTGGGCCGACCAGGTCGCCGCCCTCCTGCGGCCCGGCGGCCGGCTGTTCGTCCACGACTCGCACCCGCTGTCGCAGGTGCTGACGTACGACGTGCCGGTGGTGCCGGAGTACACGTACTTCGAGGAGCCCGACCGGCCCTGGGTCGAGGACAGCGAGCGCACCTACACCGACGGCGACACGCCCCTGACCAACACCCGCTCGTACCAATGGAACCACTCGCTCGGCGAGGTCGTCACCGCGCTCCTGGACCGCGGCCTGCGCCTCGACCGCCTGGAGGAGCACGACTGGACCGCGTTCCAGCGGTTCCCGTGGCTCGTCCAGACCGCCGACCAGCGCTGGGAGACGCCCCCCGGCTTCGTCCGCCTCCCCCTCAGCTACACCCTGATGGCCACCAAGCCCGAGGCGAGTGCATAGGTCCGACGGACGCCAGCCCGAGTCCACGTGTCCGACATCCCGGACCCATCCACTCGCCCACCCCACCCCCGGACCCATCAACTCGCGCAGGAAACGTCGCGAGCCAGGGGATGCCGGCGCGCCGGTCCAGCGGACGCGGGCCGAGGCCGGTGGAGCGGATGTGAGCCACCGCAGGTCCAGCCGACGCGGGGCGCCGCAGGCGCCCTCGCCAGCAAGCACAGTCGGAGAGCTCTCCGCTCCCAAAGACGGGAGGACGCGCCGCCACGGCGATCCGAGTGCGGTCACGTCCTCCGTGGTGAGCGGAGAGCGTGGGATTCGAACCCACGGTGACCCGAAAGCCACAACGGTTTTCGAGACCGTCCCATTCGTCCGCTCTGGCAGCTCTCCGTCGGCCACGTTACCGGCCGGGACCCGGCGACCTCCAAGGCGCTACACGCGACGGGGGGCGAAGAACTCCTCGAGGAGCGCGGTCGCGGCTTGCGCCTCGATGCCGTGGGTCACGGTGATCTCGTGGTTGAGCCGCGGGTCGACGCAGAGGTTGTAGAGCGTGCCGCACGCCCCGGCGTCGCTGTTGGCCGCGCCGTACACGACCCGATCGATGCGGGCGGCGAGCATCGCGCCCGCGCACATGGGGCAGGGCTCGAGCGTGACGTAGAGCGTGGCTCCGTCGAGCCGCCAGGACCCGACTGCCGCCGCGGCCTGGCGCAGGGCGAGGACCTCCGCGTGGGCGGTGGGGTCGCCGAGCTCCTCGCGGCGGTTGCCCACGGCGGCG
>DATFFY010000180.1:0-4742 GCA_035249805.1 Acidimicrobiales bacterium
GCACCGTCGCCGGGGCCGCCGTGGCTGCGGCGGCGCCCGGGAACAGCGCGACCTGGTGCGCCCACTGCCTCGGCGACGGCTCGTCCGCGGTGCTGGCCGCCTCCACCTCGTCCCAGGTGGGGATCGGGACCTCGAGGCGACGCGGCACCACCTGTCGCCGGCCCTCGGCATCCGCCAGCCGCAGCACGACCGAGGGTGGGAGTCCCGGGCGGTGGCGTACGGAGAAGCGCCCCCCGGTGTGGCGTTCGGCGGTCACCGACCCGGCGGGTGCCTCCACGGTCGCGCCCACACCGGCGACGATGGCTCGGTCGGTCAGCGGATCCCAGGGCCGGACGCCGAACGCCAGGAGGTGGCGGACGACGACGGGGAAGCCGGCGATCGTGGCGTCGGTGCCGCTCATGGCCTCGCCACCGTCGGGCGAGCCCCGACCAGCACGGTCCGGACCTCCGGCCCCGTCGCCGGGATCGGGTCCTCGGTCCGGACGACGCGGGCGACGTACGGGATGCTCAGGCGGTAGGGCGCGGACATGGCCTCGAAGATCCGCAGGAGCGACTCCATCGGCAGGTCCTCGACGGAGACCTGGACGGCCTCCGTCGGCGCGAACCCGGCTTGGGGTGGCAACAGCGGCGGAGCGAGCACCGGCTGGGCCTCGAGGGCCAGCATCCCCTCCCCCAACAGGCGGAGCTCCTCCTCGGCGCTCTCGCCCCAGGCGGTCAGCAGCACGTGGAGGTCCAGCGGGAGCCGGGGGCGCCGGTCCTCCGACGTCGCGGCGGACCAGCCGGGTCGGAGGGTGTGGTTGACGTCCACCCGGTGGACGAACACGGACAGCGCCGGCGGGCGCACCTCCGGATCCGCGATGTCGGGCGAGAACTCGTCCCGCTGGACGAGGTACGCACGGGGCGGCCGGACGAAGCCCGCGACGGGCAGCTGGGCCAGCCGGTCCTGGAGCACCCAGCGCAGCGCCTCGGCGGTTCGCTGGAGCGCGCTGGCATCAGCCACGACGCCACCCTGGACCATCCGGTCCCACCGGCCCGTCGCGCTCGGGCCCGGCCCGCGTCGCGACGGCGTCGCCGTCGCGTCGCCCCTCAGCTAGTCCGACGCGTACTTGGCCTCGGTGGCGTAGTGGCCGTCGAGGTCGACGATGGGCGAGAACTCGTCGAACGACAGGACGAGGTCGAGGTCGTCTCGGAGCGTCCCCTTCTCGTGGAGGGCGGCGAAGGCGAGCCGCATCTGGCGGGCGGCGGCGAGCAGGCCCGTCAGGGGCGACACGATGAGGTCGAAGCCGAGGTCGTGGAGCTCGGCCGGCGAGCGCAGCGGCGTCTTGCCGCCCTCGATCATGTTGGCCACCCGCACGCAGCCGGGCGTGGCCTCGGCGATGGCCTCCATCTCGTCGAGCGACTCCGGGGCCTCCACGAAGATCGCGTCGACACCGACGTCGGCGGCCATGCGGACCCGCTCGCAGGCCTCCTCCAGCCCGATGGCGGCGCGGGCGTCGGTGCGGGCGGTGACGAAGAGCTTGTCCCGCACGTCGCACGCGGCCCGCAGCTTGGCCAGCCACTCCTCCCGGGGCACGACCCGCTTGCCGGCCATGTGGCCGCACTTCTTGGGCCACACCTGGTCCTCGAGGAAGATGCCGGCCGCGCCGGCGTGCTCGTACAGCTCGACCGTGCGGATGGTGTTGAGCGGGTTGCCGTAGCCGGTGTCGCCGTCGACGACGACCTGCACCTCGGGCACGGTCGAGCACACCCGCCTGGCCACCTCGGCCATCTCCGTCTGGGTGAGGTAGCCGAAGTCGGGCAGGCCGAGCTGCGTGGCCGACGTCGAGTAGCCGGACAGGAACATCGTCCGGAACCCGGCCGCCGCCGCGAGCTTCGCCGACAGCGCGTCGAAGCACCCCGCCATCACCACCGTCTCGCCCGCACCCAGCCGGGCCCGCAGACCGTCGCCGTCCATGGGGGCATCCTGCCATGGGCCGTACGGCCCATTGCGTGGGGCGGTGGCGGGGCCGACGATCGAGGGGCACGTACCCGGAGCCGCCCCATGTCCCATGCCCTGCTGAACGAGGCCGCCACCCCCGACGACGCGCTGCTGTACGACGACGTCACCGGCCTCCCGAACCGCCTCCTCCAGCGCGCCCACCTCGTGCACGCGCTGCGGCGGGCGACCCGGTCCGGGACCCACGTCGCCGTCCTCTACCTCGAGGTGGAGGACCTCGAGGACCTGCGCCGCCGGCACGGCGACGAGCTGGCCGACCAGGTGCTCATCGTCCTCGGCGCCCGCATCAGCGCCAGCCTCCGCGGCACCGACATGACGGCCCGCATCGACCGCGACGAGCTCGCCATCGTGTGCGAGGACCTCACCGATCCCCGTGACCTCGCGATGCTCTGCCGGCGCATCACCGACGTGGCCTGCACGGCCATGCGCATCGGCGACAACGTCGTCGAGCTGCGGGTGAGCCTCGGCACGGCGCTCAGCGAGGCCGGCACCGATGCCGGCGGCCTGCTCCGCCGGGCCAGCGACGACCGGGCCAAGACCCGGCGCCGCCGCGCCGGCTGACGCGAGCCCCCCGGCCCCGGCCAAACCACCCGTTCTCGCGACGCTCCGGACACAGCTCTGTGGCGCCGGCGTCGCGAGAACGGCCCTCGGGGTGGCACGATGCGGGGATGCCCGAGCAGCAGGAGCACCCGGCCCGCGCCATGTCCCACCGCTCGATGGACGCGGTCGGGCGCAAGGCCCGCGACGAGTGGGTGGCGCTGTTCGCGCCGGAGGGCGTGGTGCAGGACCCGGTCGGCCGCTCGCCGCTCGACGAGTCCGGCGAGGGCCACCGCGGCCACGAGGCCATCGGCCGCTTCTGGGACACCACGATCGCGGGGCTCGACCGCGTGGAGTTCGCCATCCACGACTCGTTCGCCGCCGGCGACGAGGTGGCCAACGTGGCCACGATCTTCGCCCACCTCCCCGACGGCAACGTGATGCGGACCGACGGGGTGTTCGTCTACCGCGTCGACGCCGACGGGCGGCTCGAGTCGCTCCGCGCCTTCTGGGAGTGGGACCGGGCGATCGCGACGATCGGACCGGCCGACCAGGGCCGGTGACGGTCGGGGTCTTCCCGGGGTCGTTCGACCCGCTGACCACGGCTCACCTGGCCGTCGTCGACGCGGCGATCACGACCCTCGGGCTCGCCCGCCTCGACCTCGTGCTGTCGGCGGTGGCGCTGGAGAAGGAGCACGGCGGTCACGCGCCCGTCGAGGAGCGCCTCGCCGCCATCGAGGCGGCGGGTACGACTCGGCCCGTCCGCGGGCTGCTGACCGAGCACCAGCTGATCGCCGACATCGCCGAGGGCTACGACGTGTGCGTCCTCGGTGCCGACAAGTGGCACCAGCTGCAAGACCCTGCGTTCTACGGCGGCTCCACCGTGAGGCGGGACGAGGCGCTGGCTCGCCTCCCCCGCCTCGCCGTGGCCCCTCGGGCCGGGATCGACACACCCCCGCTCAGCGACGGCATCGTGCTCCTGCCGATCGATCCGTCCTTCGGTGACGTGTCGTCGACCGGGGTCCGGGCCGGTCGCTCGGACTGGCGAGCCTGACGCCCTCGGACCCCTAGGCGAGGGCGGCTCGCCTGAGCCACGCCAGGATCCCGAGCCCGAGCCCGAGGAGCGTGCCGCCGGCGATGCCGACGGGCAGCACGTCCGAACCGGTCTGGGGCAGGTCGTCGGCGAGGATGAGGTCGCTCAGCACGGCGGTCGGGTTGGTGAGCGCGGCGGCCGTGGTGCTGGCCGCCTCGGTCGTCGTGGGCGCCTCCGTCGTCGTGGGCGCCTCGGTAGTGGTGGGCGCCTCCGTCGTCGTCGGTGCCTCCGTCGTCGTGGGCGCCTCGGTCGTGGTGGGCGCCTCCGTCGTCGTCGGTGCCTCCGTCGTCGTCGGTGCCTCGGTGGTGGTCGGGGCTTCCGTCGTCGTCGGTGCCTCGGTGGAGGTCGGCGCCTCCGTCGTCGTGGTGGGCGGCGGGATCTCGCAGTCGTTCTCGAGGACGGCCTGGCCGACGGGCCAGTTCTTCCCCGGGAACGTGACGTCACCGATGGTGAACGACGGGATGATGTCGCCCCACTCCCAGTGCTGCTCGTGCTCGGGGAACCAGATCGCAGGATCGTCGTCACCGGTGTGGACGAGGTGTCCGAGGAACTGCACGCTGGCGATGTCGACCTCGTTCTCCGTGTAGGGGTTCTCGTCGGAGCTCGTCGCGTGGCACAGCGTCACCTCGTGCTCCGGGTCGCCCTGCGTGGCCCGCGCCTGTGGCGCGACGAACACGAGGAGGCCGGCCCCGCCGACCATCGAGGCGAGGGCGAACACCTTGAGGCTGCGCCGACGGTCGACGGTGGGAGCGGGCGGGTGCGCCATGGGACAACCTCCGAGGATGGGACCGCTGCTCGGTCCGGGCCCGACCTGGGCCGATCTCGGGGCCGGTTTCGCGTGGCTCCCCTCCTGCCTCGGCGACCAACGTTGTGAGCGGCAGGAGGATCAGTGCTTCCCCTCGCTGGCAACGTAACGACGGCCGACGGTTGCTGTCTGTGGTCCGTTGGGACCATTCCTGCGTGGTCTGCGGGTGCGAAGCGGACGACGGGTACGATCCGCGGCGTGAAGGCGCGTCGTGGGGCGATCGGTGCGCTCGTCGCGGTGTCGCTGCTCGGCGCCGCGTGCAGCGACGACGACGACGAGCCGACGCCGTCGACGGTCGGCGCGGGCCTGTCG
>DATFFY010000181.1:0-11761 GCA_035249805.1 Acidimicrobiales bacterium
CTGCGCCGCATGGGCCGAGGCGCACGTGCCCGACGACGTGGACTGCGCCAAGCTCGCCCCGCTGCTCGACGCGGTCGTCACCGCGGCTCGCCCCGCGTGCGCCGCGATCTTCTCGGGCTGGCGGGCACTACCCGTGCCGCCGGAGCCGAACGCCCACGTCGTCCACCAGATGAACGCGCTCCGCGAGCTGCGCCACGGCCTGCACGCCGCGGCCGTGATCGCGGCCGGCCTGACGCCCCACGAGGCCCTCTCGCACCGCAGCCCGCAGATGGCCCCGATCTTCGGATGGCCTGAGCTCGCGGACACGACCGGCGTGGTGGAGCGCTGGGAGGCGGCCGAGGCCAACACCGACGTGGCCTTCGCCCACGCCTTCGTCGGGCTCGACGACGGGCAGCGCGACCAGCTCGTCGACCTCATCGGCGCCCTGCACGCCGGCACGTCCGGCTGACGCCGTGGCCGGCTCCTACTCGGCGGGCACCGATCCCGTCGACGACGACGTGCGGGCCCGTCTCACCGTCGAGCGCGACCGCATCCGCTCGACCTACCTCGCGCCGCGGGACGACCGACCGGCGTCGGCGGCCCGTGGCGTGCACCACGTCGCGCTCATCTGCAGCGACGTCGAGGAGACCGTGCGCTTCTACCAGGAGGTGCTCGGCTTCCCGCTCACGACGATGTTCGAGAACCGCGACCTCGCCGGGTCGACGCACTTCTTCTTCGACCTCGGAGCCGGCAACACGATCGCCTTCTTCGACCTCCCCGGCGTCGACCCCGGGGACTACGCGGAGGTGCTCGGCGGCCTGCACCACCTCGCCATCTCGATCGAGGTCGAGCACTGGAAGGCGGCCAAGGCCCGGCTCGACGCCGCGGGCGTCCCCTACGACCACGTGGACGAGACGTCGCTCTACTTCCGCGGCCCCGACGGCGAGCGCCTCGAGCTGATCGCCGACCCCCTTCGCTGGATGTACGGCGAGCGCGTGGACTAGTCCGCCTTCCGGAGCAGCACCTCCTGGGCGATCGTGGCGACGTGCACGCCGGCGGTCGTCAGGACGTGGCCGACGGCGAGGCCGCGGCTCGACAGGTAGGCGTGGCTGGCGAAGTCGTGCACGTGCCACTCGTCGGCCACCGACGGGCGGTGGAACCAGATCGCGTGGTCGAGGCTGGCCGACCAGAACTGCATCTCGTACGCGTCACCGGCATCCGCGCCCGGGCGCTCCGGGTGCAGGGCCACGACCGCGTCGGTGGGCAGGTCGTCGGACAGGTAGGCGAGCGCGCAGGCCTGGAGCACCGGGTCGTCCGCCACCTCCTCGCGGAGCCGCAGCCACGCGAGCCCGCGGCCCTCGGTGGTCCCACGCGGCTCGATGAACCGCCGGTCGAAGAGCGGGCTCCACGACGTGTCCTCGAGCTCCTCCGGCCCGGGTACGTCCGGCAACCCCGCGATCTGCACGTCGTGACCGGCCTCCTCCACCTGGAAGGACAGCTCCATCGTGAGGATGGCGCCGACGGCCTGGCGGGCCACCACCCGGCGGGTCACGAACGAGCGGCCGTTGCGGAGACGGTCGACCTCGTAGCGGATCGGCTCCCGGCTGTCGCCGCGGCGCACGAAGTACGCGTGCAGGGAGTGCACGCCGAACCGCTCCTCCACGGTCGCCGCGCCGGCCCGGAGGGCCTGCGCCACGATCTGCCCGCCATAGAGCCCGCCCCACGGGTAGTCCGGCCCCACGCCGACGTACACGTCGGGTCCGTGCTCCTCGAGCCGCATCATCGTCGCGAAGTCCACGCCGGATCGTTGCCGCAGCGGGAACTGCGAGCAAGCCGGCGGTCGTCAGAACCGGTGACCGACCTGGAGGTTGCCGATGTCCCCCCGACGCTGCGTCCGACTCGCCCTGCCCGTGGTCGCCACCGCCGGCCTGCTCGCCCTCGCCGCGGACCCCGCGGGCGCCTGCGGCGGGCTCGTCGGGGAGAACGGCACGATCCAGCTGACCCGCACGACGACCCTCGCCACGTACCACGACGGCATCGAGCGCTACGTCACGTCGTTCGAGTTCACCGGCGAGGGCGCCGAGGTCGGCTCGATCGTCCCGCTCCCCGACGTGCCCACCGAGGTGGTCCGCGGCGGCGACTGGACGCTGCAGCGCCTGCGGCAGGAGGTGGCCCCGCCCCAGGAGGCCTTCCGCGCGAGCGAGGACGCGGCCGTCGCCCTCGGCGCGGCCGAGGTGCTGCTCGAGACGAAGATCGACGCCCTCGACATCACCGTGCTGCGGGGCGGCGGCGACGAGGTGGGCCGCTGGGCCGTCGACCACGGCTTCCTGCTCACCCCCGACGCGCCGGCGGTCCTCGACTTCTACAGCAGCCGGAGCCAGGTCTTCATGGCGGCCCGCTTCGACGCCGGCCGGGCGGCCGAGCTCGGCCAGCGGGCCGGCGACGGCACACCGATCATGCTGACGATCCCGACCGACCAGCCGTGGGTGCCGCTGCGCATCCTCGGCCTCGGGCTCGACGGCACCCAGACCGTGGAGGCCGACGTCTTCCTCCTGACCGACGACGAGCCCGAGCTGCTCGCGGGTGGCCCGGGGCTGCGCCTCGAGCGGAGCGAACCGGCCTCGCCGAGCCTGCTCGACGACCTGCGCTCCGACGTCGGCATGGAGTGGGTGCCGGAGGACCTCTGGCTGACCTACCTCCAGGTCGACGCCGCCGCCGCCGACCTCGACTACGACCTCGCTGTCTCCGTCCACCCCGACGTGCGGCCGAGCCGCACCGACACCGGCGTCGCCGACCCCGAGCTGCTCCTGACCGCAGACGGCGACGGCGGCCTGTCGCTGTGGCCGCTCGCGCTCGGCGGCATCGCCGCCGTCGGCGTCCTCGGCATCGCGGGCGGTCTCCCCGGTCGCACGCGCCGGACCGGGACGATCGCATGACGGGCCCCCGCCGCGGTCGAGCGGCGGTGGCCGCCGCGATCGTGGGCGGGCTCACCACCGGCTCGGCGTACGCGGTCGAGGCGGCCACGGCGGGAGGCGACGTGCTCGGCCCGGGTGTCGTGCAGGTCGACGTGGGCATCCACCACAGCCGCTTCACGCTGGGCACGCTGCGGGTGCGCGAGGGCAGCCTGGTGGAGTTCACGGTGCGCAACGACGACCCGATCGGCCACGAGCTGGTGGTGGGCGACGACGCCGTGCACCGCGCCCACGAGGAGGGCACGGAGCCCCGCCATCCCCCCCGCCCGGGCGAGGTGTCGGTGGGGCCAGGGGCCGACGCGATGACCTTCTACACCTTCGACGAGCCGGGCACGTACCAGTACGCCTGCCACCTGCCCGGCCACGTCGCGTTCGGCATGGTGGGCGAGATCCAGGTGCTCCCGGCAGACTGAGCGCGTGACCGTGCCGTGCGTGGTCGGGGTCCCGACGGAGGTGAAGCCCGACGAGCGGCGCGTGGCGGTGACGCCCGACGGCGTGCGGGAGCTCGAGTCGCACGGCGTGCCCGTCCTCGTGCAGGCCGGCGCCGGGGCGGGGGCGAGCCTGCCCGACGACGCCTACCGAGCCGCCGGCGCGGAGATCGTCGACGATCCCGACGAGGTGTGGGCGCGCGCCGACCTGGTCGTCAAGGTGAAGGAGCCCCAGCCCGAGGAGCTGCCGCAGCTGCGGCCGGGCCTCGCGCTCTTCGCCTACCTGCACCTGGCCGCCTACCCCGAGGTGGCCCACGCCCTCTGCGCCTCCGGGACGACCGCGATCGCCTACGAGACCGTCGCCCGCCCCGACGGCCAGCTCCCGCTCCTGGCGCCGATGAGCGAGGTGGCGGGGCGGCTCGCCGTGCAGGTCGGGGCCCGGTTCCTCGAGGCGCCGCAGGGGGGTCGGGGCGTCCTGCTCGGCGGCGCCCCCGGCGTGCAGCCCGGTCGCGTCGTCGTGATCGGCGCGGGCAACGTGGGGTGGAACTCGGCGTGGATCGCGGCCGGCATGGAGGCCGAGGTCAACCTGCTCGACCGGGACCTCGACCGGCTGCGGGTCGTCGACCAGATCCACAAGGGCCGCATCAGCACCCTCGCGTCGAACCGGGGCACCGTGGCCCGCTGCGTGGCCGAGGCCGACCTGGTGATCGGCGCGGTGCTCGTCGCCGGGGGCCGGGCACCGGTCGTCGTCACCGAGGAGATGGTGGCGTCGATGCGCCCGGGCTCGGTGATCGTCGACGTGGCCATCGACCAGGGCGGCTGCGTCGCCACCTCGCGGGAGACCAGCCACCACGACCCGACCTACGTCGAGCACGGCGTCGTGCACTACTGCGTCGGCAACATCCCGGGTGCCGTGCCGGCCACGTCCACCTTCGCCCTCACCAACGCCACGCTCGCCTACCTGGCCGAGCTCGCCACGCTCGGACCGGACGCGGCCCTGACCGCCGACCCTGTCCTGGCCGGCGGCCTCAACGTCCGCGACGGCGAGGTCGTCCACCCCGCCGTCGCCGAGGCGTTGCGGGGGGCCTGACGGCCCCCCGCACCACCCAGGGCGTCACTCGCCGCTGAACTCGAAGTCCGCGGCGACGTCCGCCTCGTAGTCCTGCTCCACCAGCTCCAGGCCCGTCGGATGCGTCGCCGTGTCGGCGTTCGGCTTGAAGATGGACGACCGGATCGGCGGGACGCGGTCCTCCGGCGCGCCGTACGTGTAGTCACCGGTCAGGCCCTGGAAGTCCACGGTGCCGAGCTCCTCGAGCGCGGTGGCCAGGCCCTCGCGGGAGAGGTCACCGAGGTCCACGGCCTTCTCCAGGAGGGCGACGGTGGCGACCGCCTGCACGTAGCCGAAGTTGAAGTAGATGTCCGCGGGGACGTCCGGGGCGTACTCCTCCCGCACCGTGATGAGGTTCTCCATGCCGGGCACGCTCGTGTCGCCGTAGGCCGGGCCCTCCGTCGCCAGGAAGAAGTGCTCCTGGATGAAGGGGTGCGCGGCGAACGCGGTCTGCCAGGTCGGGGACTGGCCGATGACCGTCGGCGTGTAGCCGGGCTGGTTGGCGAAGGCGTCCGCAAGGGCCTTGGTGTCGAACAGCGTGGCGACCGCGAAGACCACCTCGCAGCCCGCGTCCTCGAGCTCCCGCACCTGCGGGAAGTCGTAGTTCGGGCCACCGCGACCCGTGACGGTCGGGAACGTGGACTTCTGGGCCACCTCGATGCCGAGCTCCTCGGCGATGAAGTCGACGCCCTCCACCCCGGCGTCGCCGTACTCGTCGTCCGACGCGATCGTGCACAGCACGTCGCCCTCGTTGTCCGGTTGCGAGAAGTACCAGTCGATCGCGTTGATCGCCTGGATCTGGTACGGCCCACCCACCGGCAGCAGGTTCGGCTGGCGCACCCAGTCCGAGTCCAGCGAGGCCGGCGAGGCGATGACGTTCTGCTCCTCGAGGTCGCCGAGGAGCGCGTCCACCACCGGCGTGCCGAGGATCTGGACGTACATCACGACGTCGTCGACGGTGGCGGCGAACTTCTCCCCTGCCGTGGTCGGGTTGTAGCCCGTGTCCTCCTCGACCATCTCGATCGGGTACTGCCCCGCGATCCCGCCCTGGCTGTTGATGTAGTCGAAGTAGGCGCGGTTGCCGGCGCTCAGGGGCACACCGATCGCGGCCAGCGGCGCCCCGGTGTTGCCGAGCGCGCCGACCCGGATCGTCGTGCCGTCGAAGCCCGGCGCGGGTTCGAGCTCCGCCGCGGCCCCGCCGTCGTCCGTCGTCCCGTCGTCGCCCCCGCTGTCGTCGTCGTCGCCGCACGCGGCGCCGACCAACGAGAACGCCACCCCCAGCGCCAACAGGCGCATCCACTTGGTTGCTCTCACGGGCTCTCCCTCCATGTCTCTGTTGCTAGTAGCCGAACGGCCACGACCGGAACCAGGTCTTCGCCCTGAGCCAGAGGGCCACGAGGCCACGCGGCTCGAGGAGCAGGAACAGCACGATGAACACGCCGAACAGCACGTTGTTCAGCTCGCCGACGGTGAACCAGCCCGGATCGCCCGAGCCGGTCGTGAGGATCGGGTCGAGCAGGCTGCCCGTGCTGTGCTGGCTGATCAGCTCGCGCCCCCCGATGACGAACAGCGCGCCGAGCAGCGATCCGAGGATCGTCCCGACTCCTCCGATGATGATGATGGCGATGTAGGTGATCGACAGCAGCAGGCCGAAGTTGTCGGGCCCGGCCTGCCGGATCAGCACGCCGTTGAGGACGCCGGCCACGCAGGCGAAGGCGCTCGACCAGGCGAAGGCGCCCACCTTGTACCGGGCCAGGTTGACCCCGATGACCTCGGCGGAGAGGTCGCGGTCGCGCACCGCCTGCATGGCCCGCCCGGCGCGCGAGCGCACGAGGTTCTTGGCCAGCAGTGCGCCGACGGCCACCAGCGCCCAAACGAACCAGAACAGCGCGGCGGGGCGGCTGTACTCCCGGCCGAAGAGCACGAGGTCGTTGAGGTCCAGTGGGCCGAGGGTCATGTCCGCGTCGCGCAGGCGCAGCCCCCGGTTGCCACCCGTGACCGTGTCCCAGTTGTCGAAGATGTGCCGACCGACGAAGAGCAGCCCCAAGGTGACGATGACGAGGTAGTGCCCACGGAGGCGCAGGGCGAACGGGCCGATGGCCGCGCCGATGAGGAACCCGATGAGCGCGGCGGCGGGCAGGTACACCTCGAGCGGCCAGCCCCGCGTCGCGCCGAGGTAGCCGGCGGTGTAGCTGCCGACGCCCACGAAGAAGGCGTGGCCGAGGCTGACCTGGCCGGTGTAGCCCGTGAGGAGGTTCAGGCCGATGGCGCCGATCGCGAAGATGCCGACCGACACCATCGTCCGCAGCCCCGGGTCGCCCATCAGCTCGAAGCCGGGCAGGGCCACGTAGAGGACGGCGACGGCCACCAGGCCGGCGCGGGCCAGCGGGCCGGGGAACAGGCGGAGGTCGTCCGCGTAGTCGAACGCGAGCGAGCGGTGCGGCCGGCCGCCGCGGGCGCGGCGCCGGGACCAGGGCAGGACGACGGCGGTCACACTCTGCGCACCTCGTGCGTGCCGAACAGCCCGAACGGCCGGACGAGCAGGATGACGACCATCAGGACGTAGGGGACGACGAACTCGACGCTGCTGCCGGCCCAGGCGAAGTAGTCGGCCGACAGCAGCTGGGCCATCTGCTGGGCCACGCCGATGGCGATCCCGCCCACGACGGCCCCCAGCGGCGAGTCGAGGCCGCCGAGGATCATCGCGGGGAAGGCCGCCAGCGCGACCTGGCCGATGCCCGGCTGGAGGCCCGAGCCCGCCGCGAAGATCGTCCCCGCGAGCGCGCCGACCATGCCGGCGATCCCCCACGCGAGGCGGTGGACGAGGCGGGCGCTGATGCCCTGCGCGAGGGCCGCCTCCTGGTCGAGGGCGGTCGCCCGCATCACGAGGCCGTAGCGGCTGTAGCGGAAGAAGCCCAGGAACGCGAGGAGCACCGCGGCCGTGAACACGGTCCCCCAGAGGTCGCGGTGCGTGATCGTCACCTCACCCCACTCGACGACCTTGCCCTGCCACGGGTCGTCGAAGCTCAGGTTGGCGGCTCCCCAGATCGCCGTGACGACGTTGTCCATGACGAACAGGAGCCCGATCGTCACCATGATCACGGTGAAGGCCTGCTCGCCGACGAACCGCTGCAGCACGAGCCACTCGAGGACCACGCCGAGCAGGAACCCGCTGGCCATCGACAGGAGCAGCGAGAGGTAGAAGTCCAGTCCCCACGTGGTGCTGTAGTTGTACGTGAGGTAGGCCCCGACCAGCACGAAGCCGCCGTTGGCGAAGTTGATGACGCCCGTCGCCCGGAACACGATCACGAAGCCGAGGGCGATGAGCGCGTACCGGGCACCGAGGGCGACGCCCGAGACCGTCGCCTGGAGCAGGTCGCTCCCCGAGACGGCGGCGGCGGTGATCACCGGTAGAGGCCCTCGATGAGCGGCGCGAACTGGGTCTCGATGGCCCGGCGCTTCACCTTCTGCGTGGCGGTGACCTCGCCGTCCTCCGGGTCGAGCTCCTTGGGCAGGAGGGCGACGGCCTTGACCGTCTCGACCTGGGCCAGCTCCTCGTTGACCTCGTCGACCCAGGACTGGACCAGGGCGACGACCTCGGGCTTGGCGGACAGGTCGGCGTACGTGGTGAACCCGACGCGGTGCTGCAGCGCCCAGGCGCTGACCGTGTCGAGCTCGATGCCGATGAGGGCGACCAGGTGCCTGCGGCCGTCGCCGATCACGACGGCCTCCCGCACGTACGGCGAGACCTTGAGCTTGTTCTCGATCTCCGAGGGGCTGATGTTCTTGCCCCCGGCGGTGATGATGATGTCCTTCTTGCGGTCGGTGATCTGCAGGAAGCCGTCATCGTCGAGCTCGCCGACGTCACCGGTGTGCAGCCAGCCGTCCGCGTCGACGGTCGCCTTCGTGGCCTTCGGGTCCTTGTAGTACCCGAGGAACGTGCCCGGCCCCCGCGTGAGGATCTCGCCGTCGTCCGCGATCCGGAGCTCGCAGCCGGTGACGGGACGGCCGACCTTGCCGAGGCGGACGTCGTCCGCGGGCGTGATCGTGCCGAGGGCCGTGTTCTCCGTCTGCCCGTAGCCCTCCCGCACCGGGACGCCGAGGGTCCAGAAGAACTCGAGCACCTGAGGGGCGATGGGCGCGGCGCCCGAGAGCACGCCCTCGATCCGCGACATCCCGATCTTCTCCCGCAGCGGGCGGTACAGGAGCACCCAGCCGAGGAGGTAGCGCAGGCGGTCGAGGCCGCGGAGCCGGCCGCCCTTCCAGCGTCGGCGGGCGACCCCGCGACCGAGGCCCATGGCGAAGCGGTAGAGCGCCCGCTTCAGCCGGCCGGCGTCGGCCATCCGGATCTCGATTGCGGCCATGAGCTTCTCCCACACGCGCGGGACGCCGAGGAAGAACGTGGGCTGCACCTCGCGGAGGTCCTGGAGGAAGGTGTCGCTGCCCTCGCCGAAGTTCACGACGTACCCGTGGCTCACCGCGTCGATGGCCGAGATCAACCGCTCGGCCACGTGGCACAGCGGCAGGTACGACAGGACCTCGGTGCGCTCGTGGACGCCGAACGTGTCCTGCGCCGCCGCGGCCGCCGCGGCGAGGTTGCGATGGCTGAGCATGGCGCCCTTGGGCGGGCCCGTGGTGCCGCTCGTGTAGACGATGATCGCCGGCTCGTCGGGGTCGACGGCCGACGCTGCGGCAGCCACGTCGGCGGTGCTGCCCCGGCCGAGCTCCTCCAGCTCGCCCAGCGTCATGAGGAGGTCGTCGTCCAGGTCCACGCCCCGGGGGTCGATCACGACCACCTTGGTGAGCGCCGAGAGCTGCTTGCGGACGGCGAGGACCTTGTCGACCTGCTCCTCGTCCTCGGCCACGAGGACCTTGGCCCCCGAGTGCGACAGCAGGTACTCCACCTCCGCGGCGGGCGACGTGGGGTAGATGCCGACGGAGATCGCACCGAGGGCCTGCGCCCCCATGTCCGCGAACAGCCAGGCCGGGCGGTTCTCGGAGTGGATCGCGACGCGGTCGCCGGGCCCGACCCCGAGGGCGTGGAGGCCGCGGGCGACGGCGGTGACCCGAGCGCCGTAGTCGCCCCAGGAGTAGGTCTTCCACCGACCCAGGTCCTTCTTGCGGAGGGCCACCCGGTCGGGCGTCGTCGCGGCCCGCCGCAGGACGATGGCGGCCAGCGGCTCCACCGCCGCCGACCCGGAGCGCTCGGGCGCCTCGACCACGGCAGTCATGCGACCCCTCCGAGGTAGGCGGTGATGACGCGGGGATCGCTCTGCACCTCGTCGGGCGTGCCGGTGGCGATCGCGAGGCCGAAGTCCAGCGCCATCACGCGGTCGGCCAGATCCATGACCAGGTGCATGTCGTGCTCCACGAGGACCATCGACAGGTGCAGCTGCTGCCGGATCTCGATGATGTAGCGGGCGAGGTCCTCCGTCTCCTCCAGGTTCATCCCCGCCACGGGCTCGTCGAGCAGCAGCAGCGTCGGCTCCATGGCGAGGGCTCGCCCGAGCTCGATCCGCTTCTGCACGCCGAAGGGCAGCGAGCCGACCGGCTGGCGGCGGTACGGCGCCAGCTCCAGCAGGTCCACGATCCGCTCGACGGCAGCGCGGTGCGCGACCTCCTCCCGCTTCGCCTTCCCCCACCACAGCGCGCCGGCGAGGAAGCCCGACGACATCCGGTGGTGGCGCCCGAGGAGCAGGTTGTCGATCACGTCGAGGTGCACGAACAGCCCGAGGTTCTGGAACGTGCGCCCGACCCCGAGCCGCGCCGTCTGATCGGGCCGCACGCCGACGAGCGAGTGCCCGTCGAGGACGATGCGCCCCGCGTCGGGGCGGTACACCGCCGACAGGCAGTTGAAGATCGACGTCTTGCCCGCGCCGTTGGGGCCGATGATCGCGAACAGCTCGTCGCGCCCGACCTCGAAGGACACCTCGCTCAGCGCCCGCACGCCGCCGAAGCGGAGCGTGAGCTCGTCGACGGTCAGGAGGGGGTCCATCAGGCGCCCCAGCTCTTCTTGCGGCGGTACGTCTTCACGTCCCGGAACGACCGGCGGCCCGCCTCGCCGATGCCCAGGTAGAACTCGCGGATGTCCCTGTCCTCGAGGAGCTCCGGCCCGGCGCCGTCGCGCACGATGCGACCGTGCTCGAGGACGAAGCCCTCGTCGGCGATCGACAGGGCCATGGTTGCGTTCTGCTCGACGAGCAGCACGCTCGTGCCCTGCTCGTTCACCTGCACGATCAGGTCCCGGATCTGCTCGACGATGATGGGGGCGAGGCCGAGCGACGGCTCGTCGAGCAGGAGGACCCGCGGCTCGGCCATGAGGGCCCTCCCGATCGCCAGCATCTGCTGCTCGCCGCCCGACAGGTACCCCGCGGTCGAGCGGAGCCGATCCTTGAGCACCGGGAACAGCCCGAGCACCCGCTCGTAGGCCGCCGCGATCCCGTCACGGTCGCGCCGGGTGAACGCGCCGGTGCGGAGGTTCTCGTCGACGGTCAGCTCGGCGAAGATGCGCCGGCCCTCCATCACCTGGGCGAGCCCGGAGCGGACGATGCGGGACGGCTCGGCCGAGGTGATGTCCCTGGCGCCCAACGTGACCGAGCCCTTGGTGATGCGGCCCCGGTGCACGTCGAGCAGGCCGGTGATGGCCCGGAGCAGCGTGGTCTTGCCCGCGCCGTTGGCACCGAGGAGGGTGACGATCCGGCCCTCGGGGACCGCGAGGCTCACGCCACGGAGCACCAGGACCACGTCGTTGTAGACGACCTCGAGGTTGGCGACCGCGAGCGCGGTGCCGGTTCGAGCTTCCGTCGTCGTCGTCACCGCCGGACCCCCCTGTGCCGACTGTCACACGACCCGCGGCGCCATCATTGCCCAGCCGCGAACGCCGCGCTCGACAGCCCTCCGTTCGTGACGATCGCCCGGCTCAGCGGGCGTACGAGTGCCCTGAGCTCGTCGCACGCCTCCTGCCCGATCGCGCGCCACGGTGGCAGGGCCAGCTCGTCGGTCCGGTCCTCGATCCCTGCCCGGAGCGCGGCGCCCTCGTCGGTGAAGGAGCCCTCTGCGTCGACGAGCCCGCGCTCGGCCAGGCCCGCGACCGCGCCCTCCCAGGCCGCGTCGCCCCACTGCCGGGTGCGCTGCAGCGCGACCCGGGGGACCTCGCCCGATGCGGCGTGGAGGATCAGCGCCTCGATGCCGGACAGGCCGGCCTCCACGAGGCAGGCCACGTGGCCGTCGCCCCGGAACTCGCGCAGGAGCGTGATCGCGTGCCACAGCACCAG
>DATFFY010000182.1:0-2024 GCA_035249805.1 Acidimicrobiales bacterium
TCCCGACGGGCCAGGCCCGCCTCGTGGAGCTCGGACGGGTCCTGGCCGCCGACCCGAAGATCGTGCTCCTGGACGAGCCCGCCTCCGGCCTCGACGAGGTGGAGACGGTGCGGCTCGCCGACGTGCTGACCGAGCTCGTCGCCGACGGCATGGCGGTGCTGCTCGTCGAGCACGACATGGACCTCGTCATGCAGCTCTGCTCGCGGCTCTACGTGCTCAACCTCGGCGCCGTCATCGCGGTCGGCACGCCGGACGAGGTGCGGGCCGACCCGACCGTGCAAGAGGCGTACCTCGGGAGCCCGGTCTGATGGGCGACGTGCAGGTCCTCCGCGCCGCCCGCTGGGTCGACGTCGACGCCGGCGAGGTGCGGCCGGATGCCGTCGTCGTCGTGGAGGGCGACCGCATCGCTTCGGTGGGGGCGGCCTCCGTGCCGGACGACGCGACCACGATCGACCTCGGCGACGTCACCCTGCTGCCCGGCCTCATGGACATGGAGATCAACCTCCTGCTCGGGGGCCCGAGCGGAGGCAACCCCCGCAGCGACGTGCAGGACGACCCCGCCTTCCGCACGCTGCGCGGCATCGTCAACTGCCGGACCACGCTGCTCGCCGGCTTCACGACCGTCCGCAACCTCGGGCTGTTCGTGAAGACGGGCGGCTCGCTCCTCGACGTCGCGCTGGCCCGGGCCGTCGACAACGGGTGGATCGACGGCCCCCGCATCGTCCCCGCCGGCCATGCCATCACGCCCACCGGGGGCCACCTCGACCCGACGATGTTCCAGCGCCTCGCGCCCGGGATCATGCCGCTGACGGTGGAGGAGGGGATCGCCAACGGCGTGCCCGAGGTCCGCAAGGCCGTCCGCTACCAGCTGAAGTACGGCGCCCAGCTCATCAAGATCTCCGCGTCGGGCGGCGTGATGTCCCACAGCGGGCTCGCCGGCGCGCAGCAGTACTCCGACGAGGAGCTGGAGGCGATCGTCGACGAGGCCCACCGCGCCGGGATCAAGGTGGCCGCCCACGCCCACGGCGACGCGGGGATCCGCGCCTGCATCCGGGCCGGCGTCGACTGCATCGAGCACGGCTCCCTGGCCAGCGACGACACGATCCGGCTCATGGTCGAGCACGGGACGTTCCTCGTGCCCACGAGCTACCTCTCCGAGGGCCTCGACGTCAGCCGCGCCGCGCCCGAGCTGCAGGCGAAGGCGGCCGAGGTCTTCCCGAAGGCGCGGGCCATGCTCGGCAAGGCGATCCAGGCCGGCGTGAAGATCGCGTGCGGCACCGACGCGCCGGCCATCCCCCACGGCGAGAACGCCAAGGAGCTGTGGGCCATGGTCGACCGGGGCATGACGCCGATGGAGGCGCTGCGGGCCGCGACCGTGCACAGCGCGGAGCTCATCGCCGTCGACGACCGCGGCCGCATCGCCGAGGGCCTGCTGGCCGACCTCGTCGCCGTGCCGGGCGACCCGACCGAGGACATCACGACCACGCAGGACGTGCGCTTCGTGATGAAGGGCGGCCAGGTGTACAAGGGCGGCTGACGAGGACGACCCGCGTCAGAGCCGCGACTCGACCGGGATCTGCTCGGCCCCCGCGGCGGGGACGAACGCCCGCAGCAGCCCCTCCTGGGTGAAGGAGGCCACGAGGTCGCCGGCCTCCGTGAAGACCTGGCCCCGCGCGTAGGACATGCCGGCCCCGACGTGGGTGCTCTCGTGGTGGTACAGCAACCACCCGCTCGCCGTGACCGGGTCGTGGAAGGCGACGCCGATCGTCATCACGCCGGTCGACAGCGCGTGGTGCGACTGGGCCGTGCCGAGGCCCTCGTGGGGGAACATCGTCGTCGACAGCGACAGGTGGCCGGTGAAGTGGGCCAGCAGCGCCCGCACCAGGTCGTCGCGCTCCGGCGGCGGGTCGTAGCGGAGCCACGCGTCGAGGACCGGTGGGCCGATGAAGGCCGGGTCGTTCGGGTCGGCGACGCCGGTGAGGCGGATCTCGCGGCCGTCCAGCGGCATGGCCAGCGGGATCGCG
>DATFFY010000183.1:0-4313 GCA_035249805.1 Acidimicrobiales bacterium
GGTGTTGGCGGCGAGGAGCTCGAGCCCGGCGGCGAAGGTGGCGATCTCGGCGTCGCCGCCGCCGCCACCCGAGGTGCCATCCGTGGCGCCGCCGGTGGCGCCGGTGCCGGTGTCCTCGTCGTCGTCGCTGCAGGCCGCCACGACGACGCCGACGCCGAGTGCTCCGGCGGTCATGAGGAAGCGGCGACGGCTGGGCGCCTCGCTGGGCGCTGCGGTCGTCTCATCGGTGGGGATCAGGTCGGTCATCGGACGGCTCCTTCCTGGGGCGGCGATGCAAGGTTCGGTTCCTCGAAGGCCGCCGGGAAGGCGACCGAGCCGGCCGCGCCGGGCAGTGCCCCCGCGTCGACCGGGATGGCGATGAGCTGTGGCGCGTCGGCCGCGAGGAGCGCACCCACCGCGCGGAGGGTGGCCAGGTGCTGGGTCTCGACGGCCATGACGCTGGCCATGAGCTGGCGCGTCTCCCCGGTCGGGAGGAGCGACAGGTTGGCGAGGTACGTGTCCTGCGCGACCTCCTCGAGGGTCGACGCGAGCTCGACGACCTTGGCGTAGTCGGTGAGGCTGGGCTTCATCTCCTCGACGACCGGGGTGTACTTCGGGTTCGTGGCGGTCTGCTCCTCGCCGCCCAGGTCTCGGGCCTGCGCGTTGAACGCGGCGCCGTGCTCGGCGTGCTGCTGCATCGTGGTCTCGGCGAAGGTCTGCACCACCGCGTTGTCGCCGAAGAAGGGCAGCTGGAGCGCCGCGCCGTAGGTGGCAACGGCCAGGTTCTCCAGCGACGCCGCGGTCTGGAAGATCTGGATGGACACGTCCTCCTGGGCCGCGGCGGGCTTGGCGACGATCCCGACGATCGCCGACCCGAACGCCGTGCCCAGCAGGCCACGGCCGACCAGCGCGCCCATGCCGAGCCCGCCGTTGCGGAGCAACCGCCGCCGGTGGGTGTTGAGCCGTTCAGCGGAGACGGGCTCCGCCGCACGGGCCGCCTCCACGATGAGCGGACGGGCCTCCCGGGCCGTCCGCATCGCATCGACCTGCAGGTCCTGGGACTCGACGATGAGCTCGTCGAGCTCTCGATCATCTACTCGCGCTCGCATGCGCTACCTCCCCTTGCGGGTGTTGGGTGTGGCGGTTGTTCGGACTCGAGGCCCGTCGCGGATGAGGGGATGTCGCGATCCATCTCGGACTGCGGTCCGCCCCGTAGGACGGCCATGCGCTGGTGGAAGCACGTCGTCGGTGCCGCAGCGATCGTTCTGCTGATCGTCGCAGCGGTCGCGCTGGTGGCACGCGCCGACCGAGGCTCGTCCGGACCGGCGCCGCCCGGCGCCGTCGAGATCGTCGGGTTCGCCTACGAGCCCGACGCGATCGAGATCGTGGCCGGGACGACGATCACCTGGACCAACCGCGATCCCGCTGCGCACACCGTCGACTCCGAGGTTGGCGAGCTGAGCTCGGACTCCATCCGGCAGGGGGCGACGTTCGAGCTGAGGTTCGACACGCCTGGGACCTACGCGTACTTCTGCGCCTTCCATCCCTTCATGAAGGGCACGATCGAGGTGACCGGCAAGTAGCACGGGTCCACGCCAGCGCAATGCCTGCTGCCACCGGGCGTTAGGTTCGACGGCGTGGACCACGAAGCCATGTGCCGCCTGATCCACGAGGCGAGGGTGGGCCGCCTCGCGACGGTCACCGCAGACGGACTCCCCCACGTCGTGCCGTGCTGCTTCGTGGTCGACGGCGACATCGTGTACAGCGCGGTGGACGACGTGAAGCCGAAGTCGTCGATGCGCCTGGCCCGGGTCGCCAACGTCGAGGCCCACCCAGCGGCCGCTCTCCTCCTCGACCACTACGACGAGGACTGGGCTCGCCTCTGGTGGATCCGGCTCGACGGACGGGTCCGCGTCATCGACGCGGACGGGCTCGACGCGGAGCGCCCTCGCCAGCTGCTCGCAGACAAGTACGACCAGTACCGGCGCAAGCCGCCCCCCGGCCCGGTGCTCGCGTTGACGATCGAGCGCTGTCGCGCGTGGCCCTAGAGGATCGTCGGCCGGCCGATGCCCGTCGCGGGCCCCGACGACGCCCGCGCCTGACAGGCTGGGTGGCGTGCCCTCCGTCGATGTCGCCAACGCCGATCTGCTGCTGACCACCACCAAGCAGGTGCGCAAGCGGCTCGACCTGACCCGGCCCGTGCCGCGCGAGCTGCTGCTCGAGTGCATCGACATCGCGAGCCATGCGCCCATGGGAGGCAACCAGCAGCGCAACCGCTGGATGATCATCGACGACGAGGCGACCAAGGCCGAGATCACGCCCCTGTACCAGTCCGTGGGGCGGCCCTACCTCGCCGCCAGCGGGACGCCGGCCGACGACCGCCAAGCCCGCGTGGTCGACTCCGCCTCCTTCCTCGTCGACCACATCGCCGAGGTGCCCGCGTGGGTGCTCGCCATCCGGCTCGATCGCCTGCCCGACGGGGCGTCGAACGCCGACGTGGCCGCCTACCACGGCAGCGTCGCGCCGGGCGTCTGGAGCTTCCAGCTCGCCGCTCGCGCCCGCGGCCTCGGCTCGGCGTGGACCACGTTCCACCTGGTCCACGAGGAGGCAGTCGCGGAGATCCTCGGCATCCCGCCGACCGTGACCCAGATCGCGCTGCTCCCCGTCGCGTTCTACACGGGCGACTCGTTCTCGCCGGCGCCGCGGCGACCGGCCCGCGAGATCACGTACGCGAACCGCTGGAAGGAACCCGCCGTCGACTGAGGAGGCGGGATCAGCAGATCTGCTGATGCCGGTCCTGAGAGGTCTGGTCGATCTCCCGATGCGCCCCCGTGGCCCGTCTTCGTACGTTCCCTCCAGTGACCACGACATCGGAGGGACGATGACCAAGACCCAGAGCGAGCAGCACGAGAACGTCACGACCGTCGACGCGATGACCTGCGCGATCGTCGAGCAGGACCACGACACGCTGGCCAAGCTGCTGTCCGACGACATCGTGTTCCACCTGCGGGGCCCGGTCCCCCAGGCCGGCGACCACGAGGGCGTGGGCGGGCTCCTCGAGGCCATCGGCGGCCTGATCGAGTCGGTGGACGGCGACCTCCACCTCGAGCAGCAGTTCTGCATCGGCACCGACGGCTGGGCGGCCGAGTGGGAGCACGCGACCTTCGGGCGGAAGGGCAAGACGCTGGAGTCCCGGAACTCGTTCGTGTACCGGTTCGACGGCGGCCGCATCGACGAGATGTGGATGTTCATCGGGGCCCGCCCAGAGCAGGCCGAGGCGTTCTTCGCCTGAGCCGGCTCGGGAGCGATCGGCAAGACTGCTGACCGTGGAGCGGGTCACCGCGGACGCTCGGGCCGCGTGCGACGAGCATCGCTGGGGGGACGCCTGGCGCCTGTACTCGCAGGTGCCGGGCGACCTCGACATCGACGACCTCGGCCGCTTCGCGATCGCGGCGTACCTGACCGGCCGGGACGAGGAGGGCTTCGACCTCTGGGGCCGTGCCCACCGCGCCAGCATCGACGCGGGGAGCATCCACCGGGCGGCCCACTTCGGGGTGCGGCTGTCACAGGCGCTCCTGTTCAAGGGTGACCTCGCCCGCAGCCGGGGCTGGGTCGATCGCGTGGCGCAGGTGCTCGATGCGGCCGGGATCGACTGCGTCGAGCAGGGCTACCTCGAGCACGGGCTCGGGATGGCCAGGCTCTTCGAGTCGGGCGACCTCGCCGCCGCGCTGGCCCACTTCGAGCGGGCCGCCAAGGTGGCGGCGCGGTTTGCCGACCGCGAGCTGGCCACGGTCGCCCGGATGTCGGCCGGGCGGATCCGCATCTACCTCGGCGAGGTCGCGGACGGGTTGACGATGCTCGACGCCGCGGTCGTGTCCATCGAAGCCGGCGAGCTGTCGCCGTTCGCGACGGGTGACGCCTGGTGCACGGTGATCGACGCGTGCGCCGAGCTCTCCGACGTCGTCCGCTGTCGCTCGTGGACGACGTCGATGCAGCGGTGGTGCGACGAGCAGCAGGAGCTCGTGCTCTACCGCGGGCACTGCCTCATCCACGCCGCGGAGGTCCTGCTGGTGCTCGGGCGGTGGCGGGAAGGGGTCGAGGAGGCCCGGCACGCGTGCGAGCGGCTCGCCGGGCCACTGCCCGCGGTCCTCGGGATCGCGTCCCACCTCGAGGCCGACCTGCTCCGCCTCCTCGGGGACGTCGACGGAGCGGACGCGGCCTACCGGCGGGCGGGAGAGCTCGGCCACGACCCCCAGCCCGGGCTCGCCCTGCTCCGGCTGGCCCAGGGCGACGTGCGCGGCGCTCTGGCCATGATCCGGCGGGTGCTCACCGAG